>NZ_JAQYWT010000341.1:0-183423 GCF_036322545.1 Streptomyces sp. SP18BB07 | reverse complement strand
TCGTCAAGCGCAAGATGTCCAACTACTGGCTCAAGCGGGCTGAGCACCTGACATGGCCCCAGCCCACCCTCACCGGAACCCGAGCTGTCCGCATCAAACGACCCCAACCAGCAGACCCGTAAAGCAACGGCATTGCCTCTAGGAGTGGTTCCCGCTGTTCGAGTTGTGCGACCAGGTCGGCACCCCGGCGACCGTCGAGTAACCAGCGGTGGACACAACTCCGTGGCGGAGCGGGCGGTCCAAGAACTACCGGTACCCCGCAGCCCGCAGCCCGCAGCCCGCCGGTTCGTCCCGTCGAGGGGCCGCGGCTACGCGTAGACGTGGTGGCCCGCGGTGCAGACCTCCTCCGAGCCCTTCACCAGGCAGCCCGTGAGTCGCAGCTTGGTCCCCTCTTCGAGGTTGCCGGTATTCCACGGAGTCGTGTAGGGGGACGGCTCTCCCCGGGTGGAAGCCGTACGGGAGTAGCCGATCGTGATCGTACTGACCGTCGCCTCGACGCCCCACCCCTCTGCCGAGCTGTCACGCGCCCGCAGCGCGTCACCAGGAGTGGAGCCCACCGGGTCCGCGTGCCATTCCACGAATCCGGCGTAGTCACCGTTGGCGTAGAGGTAGTAGATCGCCGATTTGTTGGTCTGGGACCAGTACACGTCGTAGGTCAGCGTGGGAGCAGCCGCGGCTGTGCCCGCGCCGGAACCGAGGGAGATGCTGACGGCCATAGCGGTCGCGGCCAGAAGCGTGGCGGTCCGTTTGGCGAATATCGACACCGTAATCCCGTCTGTAGCAAGAATGATCATGGACGGACGCGAGTCTAGAGCCATCGGGGGGCAGGCGAACCCACATCGACGAAACGTCCGCAGTCCGCTGCGGCCGGAAGGCCACCCAGCGACGTTCGGCCGCACCGCGCGAAAGGCGCGGCGGTACTCCCGAATGGCCCCGGGTCGTTCGCACCGATCGACCCGACCCTTCCAGCCGGCCAGGCGGCCGAGACGACTCGATCCACTTCGGATCATCCGCTGAGATCACCCCACCCATGCCCAGCCAACGCACCAACCGCCCCACCGGTTACGGGACAACCTCTAGTGCGAAACGTGTGAGCGACGGGAGGGCCCGACGGATGCCGTTCCCTCCACAAAGCCGCTAGAAGATCAGGGTCGATGGCGAAACTCACCCCTTGGCCAGAGCCACACCGATCGGACAGGAAACGCGGGTCCCGGCGTGGCCGTTGTGTTGCGGTCAAGATACTGCTGGTGGTAGCCGTCGGCCGTGCAGAACGTACAGCCCTCCAAAGAAGGCAGGAAGCCACCCCGATCACGGTGGATGCAGTCTGTGAACACGGCTTGACCTGGGTCATCAAGCCGCGTTCACAGACCCTGTCGCGGCAGATCATCGAGTGTGTGAGAGATACGCCCACCCTGTGAGCCGGCGTGCCTGTCGTTCGAGGTGAAGTGGGGGACGGCGGAGCCAGGGTCGAAGCCTGCGAAGGCCAAGCCGATCACGAAACCCGCCACCTCCTCCAACTGGCGGACTCGATCCAGCTTCCCCAGGGTCGCCGGAACTCCGCCGACGTCACGCACCAGTTCACCGACGACGTGCAGGGCGGTCGCATCGTCGCCGCACATCGCCACCGTCACGCGGGACTGGCCACGACCGCTCGGGCTCGTCCACCGGTCAGCGGGAAAGAGATGGAACGCCTTCACGACCCGGGCTCCCGGAGCAAGCCCGGCGATCCGCCCCGCCATCGTCTTGCCGTGCTCGGTGAGCAGGGTGCCGACGCCATGCGCAACGGCGTTCGTGGGATCGATCAGCGGCATCCCTTGGAGCACGCCGTCGGACGCGCCCACCATCCCCAGCATCTCTTCGACGCCGTCCCAGGACACGGCGAGGAGCACCGCATCGCGCCCGGTGACCGCCTCACGCGGTGCGACAGCGAGCACTTTGTGCTCCAGCCGCTCAACGAGCTTCTCCGCCTTGACCTGCGACCGTCCACCGATCACCACCTCGTGTCCCGCACGTGCCCAGCCCTCTCCCAGGGCAGCCGCCAGTGTCCCTGTTCCCAGGATCCCGATGCGCATCTGTCTGTGCCTCTCCCTTGGCCGTCGGTCGGTTGGTCACGGTAGGAGAGGCGTTACGCACCGATCAGTGCGTGACCGGCGCGCGATGATGGACGGCGAGATGACTGATCACGACGCCCGCTGCAATGAGTTGGTCGCCGATTGCCGTTTGCGCGCGGCCACAGATCTTTTCGCCCATACCTGGGATCCCGTCGTACTGGCGGCGCTTCGCTCGAGACCGCGCCGACGCCGCGAGTTGCACGCCGCGATTGGCGGCATCAGCGACAAGGTTCTGACCGACTCCTTGAACCGCCTGCTCGCGAGCGGACTGATCGAGCGGCACGCCTATGCCGAGGCACCACCACGCGTCGACTACGCCCTGACCGGCTTGGGACAGAGCCTGGTCGAGGGCCCGATGACGGCGCTCGGACGCTGGGCGATCGAGCACGGTGACGAACTTCTTGAAGCCCAGGAGGGCAGTACCGCAAGAGGTCTGTGAGCGAGGCTTGACATGGATCAAGCCGTCCTTCCTGTGGATGATGTACCGCTGCGGGTGGGGTCTGAAGGAGGGCCAGGAGACGGTTCTGGCCGTGGAGATCAGCCGTGAGGGTTCGAGTGGGCGCTGCGCCACTCCTGCCTCTCGCACTACGTTCCCAAGATGCACGAGAGCCGGGCCGCCTGGCAGCGGGAGGTACGCCGGTCGCCCGCCCGCGTCCAGTGGGACCCCGAGCGCGACCTGCGGCTCGCCCCGCTGCCGTACCGCTCGCTGCAGCTGGGCCTGTCGGGCGAGGCGGCGGCGCGATACGCGGACGAGTGGATCGTCGGCATCGAGGACGTGACGCCGCTCGCCAGGGAGGTCCACGGCCTCGTACGGGCCCGTGATCTGGACGCGGCCGCCGCGCTGCTTCCAGCGGAACGGCCGTATCCGGTCGCGGACGACGTGCTGGCCCATCTGCGGTGTTGAGCCCGGAGCGAGGCGTGCGTCATGACGCGGGGGTGTGGCTTGCTCAGCGGCGGCGGGGGCCGAGCAGTGCGCAGACCGCGTTCTCCTCGACGGCGCGGAGCCTCTCCAGCAGATCGGGGTTGAGTGTCCTGTTCACCTGGGTGGTGAGCGAGAAGGTCAGGGACCTGCGGCCGTCGGGGGTCGCGGCGATCAGCTGGGTGTAGCCGGGGAAGTTCCCCGTGTGGCCCAGGACCACCCCGCAGCGCGTGTCGTAGCGGAAGACGGCCAGTCCCGCCCTGTTGCGGCCGGGCCCGGCCGGTTCGGACGCCCCTTCGATCCAGCGGCGCTGCTCGCGCAGGACCGCCCTCGACGTCAGCTCCCCGGCGGCGTAGCCCCGGATGAACCGCGTCATGTCACGCGGGGTGGAGACGATCCCGCCCGAGGCCCACACACCGGACGCGCTGAGCGCCTCGCTGACGTCCTCCGGCGGCGCGGGCGGCTCGACGGCGTACCCGTGCATGTACGGCTCCGGCATCTCGTACCCCAGGGGAAGGCTGGTGTCGGTCAGCCCGAGCGGCCGGTAGACGATCCGGCGCAGGAGGTCCTCGTACGGCTTGTGGGTCGCGGCCTCCGCCATCAGCGCGACGGCGATGTTGTCGGAGTTGGAGTACTGATACCGGGAGCCAGGCGGGAAGCGCAGCGGCTCGTCCGCGACGAAGTCCAGCAGCCGGCGGGGGTCGAAGGTGCGGCGCGGGTCGGCCCGGAGCAGGTCCAGGAACCCCTGGTCCTCGCTGTAGTCGGGCAGTCCGCTGGTGTGGTTCAGCAACTGCCGGAGCGTGACGGATCCCCAGGCGTCCGGCAGCCGGGGCAGGGTGTCGCCGATGGTGCTGTCGAGGTCGAGCTCGCCCTGCTGCACGAGGCGGAGCGCGACGGCGCCGCTGAACGCCTTCGCCGTGCTGGCGATCCGCATGTGGTCGGTGGGCTCGATCGGGCGGCCCGTCTCCACGTCGGCCACACCGGCGCGCAGGACACGTGGTCTGCCGTCCCGTTGCAGTACGACGATCACGCCGGGTGGGCCTCCGGGGGTGCGGACCAGTTCTTCGAGCTGCCGTTGCAGGGCGCGCTCGCCCCTGCCGTCGCCACCGCCACCGCCACCGCCGTCGGCGGCGGCGCCCGCTGCCGGGGCGAGGAGCAGACCGCCGAGGCAGGAGGCGCCGAGCAGGGCGACGAGGGCGGGGCGGAGACGGGGACGGAACCGGGGGTGGGCGCGCGGGTGGGAAGCGGCTGTGCGGGGCGTGAGGGGCATGAGGGTCCCGTGAGGTTCGGTCGGCAGGGGCACCCTCAGCTTCGGCCGGGACCGCGACGACGCGCGCGCGTGCTTACGCTGTCCGGCGGATCGGCCACGCGAGCTGTCTCCGATGTCGGCCGTCCTCAGCGCGCGGACAAGCTGCTGCAACTCCTGCGCTTTGGCTGCTCCTACGAAGCCCTGGCGGACACCGCCTGCTCGGCCACCACGATTCGCAACCGCCGTGATGAGTGGATCCGGCTCGGCGTCTTCGCCCGGCTCCGGCACATCGCTCTGGAGGCCTACGATCGCATCGTCGGCCTCGTTCTGGACTGCGAGAAGGATCGACTCGCACGCTGCTACGAACGCCGGATCGACGTCATCGACGCCTTCTTCGACCTCACGGATGCCGTCATCACCGCGAATCTCTCCCGGTGGTCGCGGGCCCACTGCTCGAACGTGCCCGCCGGTCGGCCGAGCACCTGCGGCACGTGGTCGGTGACGTAGGCCGCCCCGCCGGAGCGTGCCCAGCCGATGCCCGTGCTCATCCCGGCCGGCAACTGGTCGAGCGCATTCGCGTCGGCGATCTTGACCGGCCGTTCCAGCACGCGCTCCAGGATCGCCGCCTGGTCTGCGAACGTCAGCAGCTCTGGCCCGGTCAGGTCGTACCGCTGCCCGTCGTGCGCAGCGCTGGTCATGGCGGCGACGGCGACCGCAGCCACGTCCCTCGGGTCCACGATGGCCTGCCGGGAGTCGCCGACGAGGTTCGGGATCGGCTCTCCGGCCTGGATCAGCGCCCGGTACCACAAGAAGTTCGAGGCGAAGCTCGGCGGGCGGAGCATCGTCCAGACGAGCCCGCTGGCCTCGATCGCCTCTTCCGCGGCGAGGTGCCACGCGCCGACGGTCGCCCCGTCGAACCGCTCGCCGCTGCCGATGGCGGACAGTTTGACGACCTTACGGACTCCCGCCGCCCGCGCGGCCGTGACCAGGGCGATGTCGTGGTCCGCGGTCGGCACGGGGGGCACGGTTACGAGGAAGACCGTGTCGACGTCGGCCACCGCGCGCGCCAGCGACGCCGGGTCGTCGAAGTCGGCCCGCACCCCTCCGGGCCGCTCGCGGCGGGACATCGCCCGAAACGGCACGCCCTGTTCGGTGAGCAGACGGACGACGTGACTACCGATGGTGCCGGTGGCCCCGGTAACAAGGATCATGTCCCGACGATCGCATCGCTCTCACGCCGGGTGATAGGAAGTTTCGGCACTATCGTGAGCCGCGTGAACTCTCTCGTCGTGCCGCCTGCCCTTCAGCGCTGGGTGGCCGGTATCGATGTCGCCACGGCGGCTGGTTCGACGGCGGTCGACGTGCCGGATCACGCCACCGCACTTCTCCTGCGCAGCGACAAGCGTGAGCTGATCGTCATGGGTCCCCGCACCCGGGCCGCCTATCACGCCGGGGCGCCCGGGCATTCGTGCGTGCGGGTTCGCATGCGGCCGGGTCGTGCCCAAGCCCTGCTCGGCCGTCCGCTGCGTGATCTCGCCGACCGGGCCCTGCCGCTCCGCGAACTACCGGGCCTGGACGTCGACCAGCTCGCCGCCGATCCGATCGCCGCTCTCGAAGAAGCACTGGCCGATGTGCCGGAGCCGCCGGACCGGCTCGAACAGGCGGCACACCTACTGGTCGGTGCCACTGTCGCCACGACCGCGGCCCGGTTGCACATCAGTGAGCGCCGCCTGCACACCTTGTTCACCGCCGGCACCGGCTTGTCCCCCAAGCACTTCGCACGCATCGACCGCGTTCGCACCGTGCTCGCGGCCGATGCCGGCCGGTGGTCGGACATCGCCGCGACGGCGGGTTACTACGACCAGTCCCATATGACAGCCGAGTTCCGCCACTTCATGGGTGTCCCACCCGCCGCGTTCACCGCAGGGCGGCGCCCCGCCGCGACTCCGTGCACTGGCTGAGTTCCAGGACTGGCGAAGGAGGAGTTGCAGCAGCTTGTCGAAGAGGGTCCGGACGCTGATCCGCGTGCGGTGGCAGCCCAGCGGGTGAGTTGGATCGTAGGCGGGCCGCTGTAGCAGCAGCGCCGTGAATTGGTCCCACAGGGGTTCGGTTCAGCGTGCCGCGAACTGCACCCCGGTCCGCTGGACTACGTCCGGCCGCACCGGGAGGCCCTCCACGGTCAGCTGCTCCCCGTAGATGTCGGTGATCCGGAGCGCGCCGCCGCACCCGCCGCCCTGTTCGGAGAGGAAGTAGTTGTACTCGGTACGGGGCAACGGGGTCCAGGCGCCGCCGGCGCGGACCTCCAGGCGGGCCACCGGGTTCCGGTGGCCGAGGACCTGGATGCCGCACCAGTACTGGCTGGACCCGGTCTTGTACCGGATCGAGAGCGGGTCGGAGACGGCGGGGCTCAGCAGGCTCCAGGTGATCGGTATCTCGCCGCGCGAGGGCGCGGCGAGCTTGGCGAAGGCCTCGGCGCTGAGGTCGAGTTGGCCGGGCTTGCAGGGGGACAGGCACTCGTTGGTGATGCGGACCGTGACGGCGGCGCCGCCCGCGCGGACCCGCACATACGCCCCGCAGGCCTTGGAGACCTCGTAGTCGGTGGTGTTCATCGCCGCCGTCATGACGTCGTCGCTCGCGCCGAACGAGCAGGCGCCGCCCTCGCCGGTCCCCGCGTCGTAGAAGGTGGCGACCCCCGTGTAGTCGACCCCGGGGCGGATCCGTCCCGCCAGCTCTCCCGAGGCGGATCCGGAGCGCCCGGTGGCGGCGGTCGCCGGCCGGGTGGGCTCGGCGGTCGGGGTCGCCGACGGGGTGGTCTTCGAGGCCGAGGGGGAGGGGGACTTCGAGGGGGTGGCGGAGGGCTTCTTCCCCTGCGGTGCGCCGGAGGGCGGTGCGGACGTCCGGGTGGTGGCCGCGACGGGGGTGGCCCCGGCCTTTCCGGCGGCCTCGGTGTCGGTGTCGCGGTCGGGACCGAAGGCGATCACGAGCGATGCGGCGAGCCCGACGGCCGCCACGGCGGCGACGGACACGAGGGCGGTGCGCCGCCTGGGTGGGCGGGCGGAGCGGTGGGAACGGGCTGCCACGTTCAAGTCCTTCTGGTCCGTGCCTGGTTCGGGAGGAAGCGTGATGCGTGTGGGGCTCGCGTGAAAGGAGCTTGCCACTCATGGGTTGCCGCCGGGGCCGGAATGGTTGCCTTCGAGGTGCGGCGGGCGCGAAGCTGCGATCGTAGGATGATCGATCGTTTGGTTCGTCGGGGAGGTTGGGATGTCACGTCCGGTCACGGTGGTCACGGGTGGGAGCCGGGGGATCGGTGCCGCCACCTGCCTACGGCTCGCCGAGGACGGGCACGACGTGGTGGTGGGCTATGTGAACGACGGCGCGGCGGCCGAGTGGATCGCGACGGGCGTGCGGGCGGGCGGGGCGCGCTGTGTCACGGTGAAGGCGGACACCTCGGTGGAGGCCGATGTGGACCGGCTGTTCGAGACGGCGGCGGACCGGCTCGGGTCGGTGACCGGGCTGGTCAACAACGCCGGGGTGACGGGCCCGTTCGGGAGGCTGGCGGACACCGACACGGAGGTGCTGCGGCGGGTCGTCGAGGTCAACCTCCTCGGTGTGCTGCTGTGTTCGCGCCGGGCGGCCAAGGTGATGGCGGCCTGGGGGAGCGGCGCCATCGTCAACGTGTCGTCGGCGGCGGCCACGTTGGGCAGTCCCGGTGAGTACGTGCACTACGCGGCGACCAAGGCGGCGGTCGACACGCTGACCGTGGGGCTGGCGAAGGAACTCGGGCCGGACGGCATCCGCGTCAACGCGGTCGCGCCCGGGGTGATCGACACGGAGATCCACGCGCGGATGGGGGACCCGGAGCGTCCTGACCGGATCGCCGCGTCCGTGCCGCTGCGCCGGCCGGGTCGCGCCGATGAGATCGCCTCGGCCATCGCCTGGCTCCTGTCTCCGGAGGCCTCGTACACGACGGGGGCGGTGCTGCGGGTGTCGGGGGGTCGGTGAAGCGCCGTTGGGGCCTGGTCACTGGCCGACTGCGGGTTGTGCGTGGTTGCTCGCGCAGTTCCCCGCGCCCCTTTCAGGGCGCGGTTCAGTCCGCCCGTGGTGCAAGTCCCGCTGTTTGTCGCGGAGTTGCTCGAACGCCGTCGGTCTCGGCCGGTCGGGCAGGAACTCCTTGATGCGGGAGGCGCATTGGAGCGGGTCCGCGCGGCTCGTGTCGCACTCGATGTCGTAGAGGCCGTGGCCGTGCACTTGGTCCAGCTGCCGGGCCGCGAGCCCCAGCGGCCGGTCGCCCCGCTCCCGTTCACGCCGCTGGAGCTCGTCCCGGTCGCAGTGGACGCCGACGAACACGACGTCCTGGGGCACGAACAGGTCGAGACAGTCCCGCAGTCGCCATTCGGCGCTCAGGACGTGGTCCATGACGATGTTGTTGCCGGCGGCCGCCATGCCGGCGACCGCGCGGTGGTAGCCCCGCCAGGTGCGGTGCAGGACGGTGGTGAGCTGGTCGGGCGGTAGCTCCTGACGGGTCCGCATGGCGTGGAACGCGTCGACGGGGATGTGGAAGTAGGGATCGTCGAGGATGCGCAGCAACTCTGTCGCGATGCTCGACTTCCCCGAACTGGACGTGCCGTTGAGGAAGATGATCAGGCCGCCGGGGGTGCAGTCCCCTTCGGCGGCGCTCCGCGGCTCGCGCCCGCGCATCGGGGTCACGCGGCCTCGATCACGTCTCCCCGCATCGCCGCCGCCCATTCCACGACCAGCAGTTCGTACTCCGCCCGCTCCTGTGCCGACAGCGACGCGCCCGCGTGGCGCCACAGCGCTCTGATCCGGTCGTTCAGGTCGTCGGCGGACCGCACGGAACCACGGGCGAGGAAATCGGGGGACATGCCGAACAGAGTAGGCGCCCGGACTGACAGTGCGCTACCGGGCGGCTACGGAAGCCGTATGTGGTTGGTCACTGAAGGGAGTTGGGGACGGACACGCTGTCGGGGGGCACCCCCGGATCAGCCGCCCGACTCGCCCGCGTGCGGGCTCAGGACGCCCATGGAGACCAGGACGACGATGACGATGCCGAGGGCGATGCGGTACCAGACGAACGGCATGAAGCTCTTGGTGGAGATGAACTTCATGAACCAGTTCGAACGTCGAGGTCCTGAGCGGCTTTGACCTGCTGTTTCCACCACTCTTCAACATCGAATGCCAGAGCAGTGGGAGATGGCACTTTCCAGTGCTCTCCCTCGCTGGCCATGAAGCGCAGCCACCTGGTTTGCAGCGAATCGGCAATCTCCTGCTCCATGGTCAGGGCCCGAGTTCATGTGGGGGATCCGGATGCCGCTGAGCACGACCTCGATTCCCGCGTCGGCGAGGATCGTGTCGAACAGTTCGGGGAACTTCCCGTCCCGGTCCCGGATCACGTAGCGGGCCTGGCAGCCGGCGTCCTGGAGATCCATGACGAGATTCCTGGCGGCCTGCGCCATCCAGGAGGCGGTCGGGTGCGCCGTCGCGCCCAGGACGCGGATGCGCCGGCCGGCGTGCCCGATCACCGCGAACAGGTACAGCCGCGTCCCGGACAGAGCGATGGTCTCGAAGAAGTCGCAGGGGCGCTGTCGCGTTGGCTGAGTGGGTGGGATGATCTCCGGGTTGATCATGGTGGAGGGGGGACCGTCCGTGGGGAGCGCGTCGCCGTCGTACAGGGGTCACCGTTACCCGGTCGAGGTGATCTCCCACTGCGTGTGGCTGTACTTCCGCTTCCCGCTGTCGTTCCGCGAGGTCGAGGAGCTGATGCTCGAGCGCGGCGTGACCGTCTCCTACGAGACCATCCGCCGCTGGTGCGTGAAATTCGGGCAGCAGTACGCCAATTCGCTGCGCCGCCGCCGGCCCCGTCCAGGTGGCAAGTGGCATCTGGACGAGGTCTTCATCAAAATCAACGGGCGGTTCCAGTACCTGCGGCGGGCGGTCGACCAGGACGGCATGGTGCTGGACATCCTGGTGCAGAACCGGCGGGACAAGGCCGCGGCCAGACGCTTCTTCCGCAGGCTCCTGAAGAAGACGTGCACGGTGCCCAGGGTGATCATCACCGACAGGCTCCGCTCCTACGGCGCGGCCCACCGCGAGGTCATGCCCTCGGTCGAGCACCGCTCGCACAAGGGGCTGAACAACCGGGCGAAGAACCGCGTTCAGCGGCATCTCACCCCACTTCCGACCCCGCCGCCATCTGATGACTGCCCCCGACTACCGAGCCGAATTGACCATCCGCTTCGCCATCTGGGAGCAAGTCACAGGCACCGCCAGTCTGCCCACCACAGACTGAGCACAGGCCCCACCACGCCCCGACACACCGTCAGGCACCCACACACCCAACAACGTGACAGCGCCCGCCAGCGGAGTCCTTGGCCATCCGGTACGCGACCAGCTCGACCCGGGCAGCGAGGGGGAGCAGGGTTACGAGTGATCCGTGAGGTGCCTGGCTCGCGCACCGCTCTGCGAAGTCGATCGTCTTCATGAGCGTCCCGTGGCCGCGTGGGGTCAGGTGGCGCAGCAGCTGGTGGTAAGCGGCCCGGTTCCACGGATCGCGGTTGACCGCCTTGGTCCACACCGGGACGGCCGCGTGCGGCGGGGATCCGTAGACGTACATCAGCCACAGCACCGCCAGCCACGGGTTGAGATCCTCCGGGAGTTGGTCTTCTCCGGCACCTGGGCGACCCGCGCACATGCCCGTACGACCACCGGGGCATCGGGGTCTCCTGGGCACTCCTTGAACCATCGGTCGGTGACGACCGGCGGCAGAGCGTGTGCGAGCAGCGGTACACCGAAGAGTTCAAGCGAGACGCGATCGCGCCGTGTACTGCACGTGGCCCGCCCCTCCTACTACGCCTGGCGCGAGAGCGAGGCCGCCCGCCGGGCCCGCCAGGCGGGCGACGACGCACTCGCGCACGAGATCACCGTGCTGCCCGGCGCCGCAGTTCGGCATGGATTCGCGGGACACCGTAGTCGGCGCTGGTCAGCTCGCTGGGCTGCCCCTCGCTCTGGTCTGCCTTGGCCCGGCGGTACCAGCCGCACAGGTCCGCGAGAGCGTGTTGGTGGCGCTGCCTGGTCTCGATCGGGGTGAGATGGCCGAAGGTCCTGTGTTTGCGCAGGCGGCGGCGGTTATAGAAGGTCTCGATGAAGGTGAAGACCTCGGCGCGGGTGGTGGTCCGGTCGGGCCAGGTCCGGGTTCCGATCTCCTCCTTGCGCAGAGCCCAGAAGCTCTCCGCGGCGGCATTGATGCCCCTATGGATGTCAAGTGGCGTCTCGGGCTGGTTCCGTGGGGTGTGCCACGGTGTTTGCGGGGGCGATGTGCCGATAGATCTCTCGTGCGACATACCGTTTTTCAGGCAGCGGATGATCTCGCGTTTGGTCTTGCCCTCCGCGAGGCGTCGCCGCAGGTAGTCCTGGGAAGGGCCCGCCCAACGCAGGCGGCTGAGGACGATCCGGTAGAGGGCGGCTTTGGCCTGGCGGTCGCCGCCGCGGTTGAGTCTGCGGCGCTGGGCCTTGCCAGAGGATGCCTCGACCGGGCTGGTGCCACAAAGGGCGGCGAAGGATGCCTCGCTGTCGAGGCGTTCGGGGTTGTCACCGGCCGAGGTGAGCAGGGCTGCTGCGGTGTCCGGGCCGACGCCGTGGACGTCGAGCAGGCCGGAAGTTCTCGCTCGGATCGCTTCTGCTGTCCGCTTGTTGAGGTCGTTGATCTCCTCGGTCAGGTGCTGGATGCGGCGGGCCAGCAGTCTCAAGGTGTGCCGCGCGGCCCCTGCCGGCCCGGAGACTTCCGACTGCGCGAGCAGAGCGCACTGTTGGAACAGCTTCGGGTTGCTCAGCCCTGCCAGGGACTCGCGAAGTTCGGCATCTGCGCAGGCCAGGACGCTCTTGAGCTGGTTGATGGCCTGGGTCCTGGACTTGCTCGCGGACCCCTTCGCCAGCTTGAACAGTCGCAGCATCTCCACCGGGCCATCGCTCTCTTCGCTGCGGCGGTGGCGCGACCGGACAACACGGCGCGGGCGGCGGCTTCGGCATCGATGGCGTCGGTCTTGCCGTGGCGCCGTCGGGCGGCCTTGTCGGGCTGGTTGACCTCGGTCACCTCGATGCCCTCGGCCCGCAGGTGCCGCGTCAGGGCTGCGCCAGAGGATCCGGTGCACTCGACCCCGGCTCGTCGCAGCGTGCCGAACGAGTGGGCCCAGAACAGGAGTTGACGATACCCCTCGGCGGTCGCCGGGAAGCTTCGGCTGTCCAGAGCGGCGCCGAGCGTGGTGATGACGGCCGCGGCGTGGACGTGTGACGGTGCCTGTCGCGAAGGCCCTATCGGGACACATCCCCTGTCCGGCGGCAGCGAGTACCGCCCCAGGCAGTGGCCGACAGATCAACGCCAAGGCAAAAACGCCAGTCGAAGCACGGGTCAGGCCACCGCCCGAAGCGGCACCCGATCATCCTCACAGTCGAAGCATGATCCGGTGCGTCCGCAGCTCTGCCGCAGCCTCAACTTGCCTATCTGTTCACGGAGCTGGGTCGACGTGTACTCGCTGCCGCAGTCGCTGTGTATGACACAACCGGGCTCCAAATGCGCCCAACCGTGAGCCATGTCGAGGGCGTCGGTGACGAGTTCGGCGCGGTGGTGGTCGGCCATGGCCTAGCCGACGACCTCGCGGGTGGCCAGGTCGAGCCGGCAGGCGGGGTAGAGCCAACCCTCGGCGGTGGGCAGGCAGGTGATGTCGCCGACCAGCTTGATGCCGGGGCGCTCGGGGGGGGAATGGTGGACAGGCCAGTTCGCATGGGCTCGACTGTCACAGTTGCCGGCCACAGGCCCATCGGTTGAACTACGCAACGGATCTACGTACCGTCCGGTGCCCGGGACGCCGCGCCGCTGCGGGCCACCAGGGACGCCAGCGCGGCGCGGGAGGACACTCCCGTCTTGCGGTAGACCCGGGCTACGTGACTCTCGACGGTGCGTGGGCTGAGGTAGAGCCTGGTGGCGATCGTCTGGTTGGTGAGTCCTTCAGCGACCAGCCCGGCGACCTCCCGTTCGCGTGCGGTCAACGCCGTCAGGCCGCCGACCGGTTCGGACATGCGGGACGGGCCCCCGAGCACCGCCGGGCGCACCCGTTCGGCCAGGTCGGCCAGCAGCTGTGCGCCGCCTGCCGAGGCCAGGCGGGAGCCCCGGCGCCACATGACGGCCGCCCGGGAGCCGTCCCCGGCGGCTTTCATGAGCGGGGCGCCGAGGAGCAGGGACTGCGCCTCCCGGAGAACTGCTCCGGCCCCTGCGCTGTCTGCTGCGGCTTCGGCGAACATCCGGGCCGCCGCGGCCGTGTCACCGCGGTGCGCGGCGACTTGGGCGAGGCTGCGCAGGGCTGCTCCCCGCTGGGCCGGCAGACCGAGTTGTTCGGCTTCCTTGTGGGCGCGCTCGGCCCAGCGTTCGGCTTTTTCCACGTCGCCGGTGGCGACGGCGGCGGTGACGAGCAGTTCCAGATAAGTGGGGCGCACCGAGGGCTGCAGCCGCCGCAGACCGCTGCCACCACCGGCGCGCAGCAGGAGGTCCGGCACCCGGTGCGGATCGCCGGCGCTCAGCGCCGCGTAGGCGAGCATGCACCAGGCCAGCGACGCCCACCAGCTGTCGTTCGTACCGGCCGCTGCCACGGCTTCCTCGGCGCAGTCCAGCGGGCCGGGATCTCCCTGAGGACGGGCCTGTAGCAGGATCTGGGCTCTGAACGCCAGGGCGAAGGCCAGTAGTTCTCCACTGCCCAGTGCCCGCGCGATGGCCGCGGCCTCCTCGACCAGCTCCAACGCGGGCGTGATTCGACAGGCAGTGAGGTCGATATAGGCCTTGCACACCAGGATCTGCGGCAACAGGTAGAGCTGGCCGGTACGCCGGGCGATGTCCAGCCCCCGGTCGGCGTGCCGCGCGGCGTCGGCGTAGCTCTCCAGGAATGCCTCGGCCCAGCCGAGTACACACAGGGATTCGCACAGGGCGGCGAGATCGTTGTCGGTCAGCGCGTCCGCGAGCCTGGCGGCGGGTTCGGCGAACCTCCGGGCCGCGGCCACGTCGCCGTCGTACGCCTCGCCCATGGCGGCGAGCGACAGGGCGCGCATCTCACGGATCTCGTCACCGAGAGAGCGGGCCATGGTCAGAGCCTCGGCGACCTCCGACCTCATATCCGGAAAGCGGACAGCGGACATCAGCCCGCAGAAGCCCAGTTCGAGGCGGAGATCGATGGTCTGGGAACGCGGTCGTCCGGGCGACCGGGCCAGTTCGCGGCGCAGCATCGCCTCGCACTCCGCAAACCCGCCGAGATGACGTTCCACCAGGGAACAGTGGACGACCGCGGAGGTGCGGACAGCGTCGGCGTCGGCGTCCGTACCAGGCATGTCGATCACCTGGTGCAGCAGGTCCCGGCTCTCTTTGAGTCCGCCGCTCACGCCGAGCGCGCGGGCGCGCAGCAGCATCAGTCTGCGGCGCCTGGCGAGGTGTTCGGAGGTGTCCGGCAGAAGCCGCAGCACGACTTCCAGCCAGTGGGCGGAGGTGGCGGGTGCGGTCGCGGTCGTCTGCTCGGCGGCCTCGGTCAGTACCGTGGCCGCCTGCAGGTCCCAGCGGGTCAGCGATTGCTCGAGGTGGTGTGCCCGCTCGACGACGGACGCGCCGGCGCGGGCCAGTTCCGCTGCCGCCCGCCGATGGAGCTCCTCGCGCCGCCAGGGGGTGATGCTCTCGTGGACCAGGGTCCGGATCAGCGGGTGGCGGAGCGCAAGCCGTCGTCCTCCCTGGCCCGGCCGGACGAGGTCACGCCGCATCACCTGGTCCAGCGCCGGGATGACGTCGGTGACGTCGGAGTCGGTGAGGGCGCCGATCATGGCGGGAGTGGCGTGGTCGCCCAGGACCGCGGAGGCCTCGACGGTCAGGCGTTCCATCGGGCTCAGCGGTGACAACTCGGTGAGCAGCAGCGCTTCGAGGCCGGCGGGCAGACCGTCCGGGCCGCCGTACGAGGCGGGGGCCGGAGGCGTCGAGAAGGGCGTTCGGGGCAGCCGGGCCCCGCGATGGGCCTGGAGGAGAGCGAGGAAGTACAGAGGGTTGCCCTCGCTCGCCGCGTAGAGTTCGGCGGCCTGCGGCTGCGGCAGATCGTCGGCCAGTTCTTCCACGCAGTCGCGTTCGCCGAGCGGCCCCAGAGCGAGTCGCAGCACCGCCCCGGTGTCCACGCCGTCGGCCAGCGCGGTGGCGAGCGTTGCCGGTGCCTGACGGTCACGGCGTGAGACAACGAGCAGGAGTGGGGCCGGCACAGGGTGCCTGACGAGATGGCCGAGAAGCTCCAGCGACGCCGGGTCGGCCCAGTGCAGGTCGTCCAGTACCACCACCAGGCCGGCGCCGCCAATCCGGCCCAGTACGGCGGCGGTTGCCTGGTACAAGCCGAAACGGTCACCCGCACCCGCACCCGCACCCGCACCCGGCCCGCCCGGTCCTTCGATGTCGCCTCGCAGTACCGGGGGGAGTTCCGCCAACACGGGCAGGGCCCGCAGTGCTCGCGCGTCGAGGTCGGCGAACGCGTCGGCGAACGGCCGGAACGGGCTGTGTTGCTCGTACTCCGCGGCCCAACCACGCAGCACGGTCAGCCCTCGGCGGCGAGCCCGCGCGCACAACTCCGCCAACAGCCGGCTCTTGCCGATACCGGCCTCACCCGTGACATCGACAACCGCCGGACCGCCCACCCCGAGCCGCTCCAGCACCGAATCCAGCAGGGCGATCTCCACGGACCTGCTGACGAACGGCGCCATACCCGCACGCCGCCCCGGCCCGTCATACGCCTCAGCCACTACGATCCTTCCCCCCATTCGACGAACTCGGACCACGCGCCCAGGGTTCCCGACCGCCCCGGCAACCCCAGCGTGCGATGGGACGCTGACCTCCGGTTTCGGCCCATGGGACGTTTGTACAACATCGCTGTGACAACACTGTGACTCACGAAGCCAACATCCAGAGGGCGCACAGGTAACCGCCGCCTGCGGACGCAGCCCGATCCCGCGCAGGGGTGCTGCACCGGGCGCTGTCCCATGGCTGGCGACCTCAGGTCGCTGCCGCACCGGACACCACGTGGCCGCTGTCACCGCGTGAGGGCCGCCGGGGGAGTGTCGCCGATTGATTTACGTAACCGTGTTACGTAGTCCCACTGTTGTGCGCTCGTGTCCTCACAGCTTGACTCGCGGCACGCCGGAGGGGTTCTCGCCGGGCGCTCGTCGCACGCCGGCTTCGAGGCACATCCGTCTGAATGCCCGGCCCAACCGGGCGTTCCGCGCCTGAGGCTCCGCCGGACTGATTGTCGGTGGCTGCCGTTAACGTTCGCCGCATCGTCACAGCGAGACCGGGACTAACCGGCTCAACTGCGCTGATTTCTGGACGGCGGAGGGTGGGGACCAGTGAATTGGCTGTCGGCGGGCGACGGGTACGAAGTCGCTCTGGTGGAGGGTCGGGTGGCCGCGAGGGCCACCTCGGGGCGGGCGGCGGGGCGGCAGTTGAAGTCGCTGCCGAAGGCCGTGCGGGAGCATCCCGAGGCGGACCGGCTGTGGCGGTTCGGTGAGTGGCTGGAGCGGCACGCGGGGGCGTGTGTGGCGCAGGTGGACGCCTGGATGGTGTCGTTGCTGCCCGTCCCCACCGGGCTGCTGGCCCGTGTGTGGCCGGACGAGGCCTGGCAGTCGGCGCTGCGCGACCTGGCCGTGGTGGGGGACGACCCGGACGAGGTGGGCTTTCTGCGGGACGCGACGGACGCAGGTGAGCTGCGGGTGGTGAACCTGGACGGCGAGACGGTCCGGCTGTCGCCGCGGACGGTGACGCTGCCGCACCCGGTGCTGCTGCCCGACCTGGAGGATCTGCGGGAGTTCGCGGCCGGAGCTGGGCGTGACGCAGAAGGTGGAGCAGATCCACCGGGCCACCTGGCTCAAGCCGGACGGCCTCGCGGAGTCGGCCACCGAGATACGGGAGTTCGCGGGCGGGACGTACGACTCGCGGTTCGGGCTGGCCGCACGGGCCACCTCGCTGGGCTACCGGGTGTCGGGCGGCTACGCGAGCTGCCGGGTGCGGGACGTGGGGCGCAGCGTCGAGGCAGCGGTGTGGATCGGGGAGCCGTACTGGGATGGGGACACCGAGACCGGCGGCCTGACCTGGAGCGATGAGGACGGGCGCACGCTGCGGCCGGCCGGGGTGGGCCCGGTGGCCTGGTCCGAGGGGATGCGCATGGCCGCGGCGCTGTACGCCGGCCGCAAGGTCGAGGAGGGCAAGAACGCATGAGCGACACGGGGGCCATTGCGCAGACGGAGGCCGCCGAACTTCTGGCGGCCGGGGCGGTGTTGCCGCCGGGCACCGAGGGGGGCGGTGAGCGGGCGGTGCCGCTGACCGCGCGTGCGTACCGGCATCCGGGGCTGGATGGCCGGGTGGTGGTGCGGCTGGTCGCGGCCGAGCTGGGCGCGGCGGAGGACTTGGCCGCCGGTTTCCTCGGCCTGGCGCCGGAGGGCGAGCCGGCCGAGGTGGGTCTCGGACTGCGGCAGTCGCTGGGCTTTCCGGAGTGGGTGCTGGTCCACCATCCGGCGGACGGCCACCACGCGCTGGGCGTCGTACCGGAACTGGACCGAGCGGCCCGGCAGGCCAAGTCCAGGCCGAAGGCCGCGCTGGACGCCTATCAGCAACTCGCGGGGCAACTGGCCGCCGCCGTACCGCACTTCCTGCCGACCTTCTACGAGCAGGCCGGGCGGGTGTTCCTCGGCGTGGAGAACGCCACGTACGCGGCGCAGATGTTCACCCGGGCCCTAGGTCCGAGGCCGAGCATGGGCTGACAGCCGACGAGGACCGGCTGGACGCGGTGTTCCTGGAGTTCGCGCTGGCCGGGGCCCTGCCGGTGAAGGTGCTGTCGGGGTCCGCCAAAGAGCTGGCCGCGCGGGTGCCGGCGCAGGAGGCGTTCCGCCGGTTCCGGCGGCTGTGCGTGCGGCGTACGGCGGGCTGGCGCCGTCCGCTCAGATGGCGGCCGACCTGCGCAAGCTGGCCAAGGCCGTCGGTTTGGACCCGGTGATGGAGGAGGGCGCGTATCTGGCCGAACTGCTGGGGCTGCCCGGCGACGGCGGCCTGCGCGTCCACGGAGTCTGCCGCGAACCGGTGATCAGTGCCACGGGTTACGCCGGCGTGGTCACCCACTTCGTCTCCGACGACGGCCGCTGGTTCACCGTCGCCGACGTCAAGCCCGGCGGCCCCGGCCGCGCCCGAGGAGCCGCCACGGCCCCCGTAGCCCTCGGACCGGCCGCGCTCGACCACGCCCAACTCGCGCGCGGCGGCCTGCTGATCACTGGGGCCACCGTCTCCCCGGACGGCCGCCTCGGCTCCGGCCGCGGCGGCCGCGCCACCTCCGTCACGGGCCTGACCTGGTCGTCGGACCCGCTGGCCGCTCTGTTCTCCCGTCCCCTGGCCGACACCGTCGCCGAGCGGCTCTTCACGGCCTCCGGCCGGACCGACCGAACCGACCCGGGAACTGATCGACTGCGACCTGATGATCGTCGGTGCCGCAGACGACCATCTGCTCACCCGTGAACTGCGCCCCCTGCACATGTCCACCGCTGCCGAGCCCTCGCAGAACGCAACACCGACCGGATCGGCACCGGACACGCCGACAGGAGTGCTGGTCCGGCTCGCTCCGGCCCACGGCCACCCCGACCTCGCCCACACGGCCAACCTCCGTCAGCTCGCCTCCCGACCCGGCCTCCGAGTGCGGGTGGTCGGCCGGCTCGACCCCGACCGGGCCGCCACCCTGCGCCCGCTCGCGGTGGGCCCGGTACCGGGTGCCGAGGCCCTCGACACTTCGCCTGCCCGCGCAGTGGCTGGGCCGCGCGGACCTCGGCTATGACCGCCTGCGGGGCTCCCATCCTCCGCCGCACCACGTCTGTCCTCCCAGGCAAGCACTCACACAGCCGCCGCCCGCCCCCCTGACCGACTCGCCACTGTGGCGAGTGCGGCGCCTGGTCGAACTGGCTGTCGCCGGTGGCCGCCGTGCAGTCGCCGAGCCCGCCCGCAGCGGCGATCCCCGCAGTGACGGAGCCTCACTGCGCCGTACGGGATTCCTGGCGGCCGCGGATCTGGCCGCGGCAACTCACCGCAGAGGCCGACCGCCGCACCCGCGACGCCTTCGGCCGCCTCAGCGAAGCCGACCCCGAGCGCTATGCGTCGGCATGGCTCGCCACGGCCGTCCACCTCGCGAGCACCGAACGGGCCCTGGTCCAGGCCACCTGGCAGGCGGCCTGTCGCACCGGTGAAATCACGTGATCCCGGCAGTCCCGGTCGTCCCGTCGTGCATCTCGGACCGGGCATGCAGGGCGGCGAGGGCGGCCCGCGAGGTGACGCCGGCCTTACGGTAGATGCGGCCGAGATGAGTCTCGACGGTACGGGGGCTCAGGTAGAGCCGGGCGGCGATGGCGGAGGAGGTCAGGCCTTCGGCCACCAGGGCGGCGATCTCACGTTCACGTGGGGAAAGCGACAGGGGCACGGCGGCAGGCTCTTCCCCGGCCCCGGGCGCGCCGGACACGGCGGGGCGGATCGCGTCCCCCAGGCCGGTCAGCAGACGGGCACCGCCGGTCACGGCGAGGCCCCGGGCTCGTTCCCACATGGCGCGGGCACGGTCCGGGTGACCGGCGGCAGCGGTCACGGGGGCGCCGACCAACAGGCTGAACGCCTCCCACAGGACCGCTCCCCCACGGGCCGCAAGGGCGGCGGCTTCCTCGAACAGCTCGGCTGCCGCTGCCGTGTCGCCGTCGCCGAGCAGACAGTGGGCGGTGCTGCGTAGCGCCGAGGCACGCTGCGACGACAGGCCCAGCTGCTCCGCCTCCTTACGGGCCCGCTCCGCCCAGGTTCCGGCGGAGTCCGCGTCACCGGTGGCGACGGCGGAGATGACGAGGCCCTCCAGCATGAGCGGGCGCATGGACGGCTGGAGCGCGTTCTGGTCGTCTCCTCCTCCGCGGAGGAGGGCGGTCCGGGCGCGCTGGGGGTCACCGGCATGGAGCGCGGCTTGGCCGAGCAGGCACCATGCGATGGACGCCCACCAGTCGGTGCCCGTACCCGCCGCCGCGACCGCTTCCTCCGCCACCTCCAGTGCGGTCCGGTCATCCGGCGGGAGGGCGTAGGCCAGGGCGTAGGCCTTGTTGGCCAGGACGAAGGCCAGCAGTTCGTCGCTGCCGATGCCGCGGGCGATGGTCTCGGCCTCGTCGGCGAGTTCCACGGCCGAGTCGAGCCGGAGGGTCTGGATGTGGACGTGTGCCTTGCACAGCAGCAGGTGCGGCAGGACGTAGAGCCTGCCGCCGCGGCGGGCGACGGCCAGGCCGCGGTCGGCGTGCCGTTCGGCATCGGCGTAGTGTTCCAGGAACGCCTCCGCCCAGCCAAGGCGGGCCAGCGGCTCGCACAGGCCCGCGAGGTCGTGATCGGTGAGTGCGTCGACGAGCGCCGTCGCTCGGTCGGTGGCCGTTCGGGCCGGGAGCATCTCACCCTCGTACGTCTCCCCGAGGGCCGCGATCGCCAACGCGCTGGCCTCGGCGACCTCGTCGCCCAGCGACCGGGCCAGGTCGAGGGTGCGGGCCACATCCGCACGTACCTGGGGGTACGGGGTGGCATGCGGCGCGGACGAGCCCAGTTCCAGGCCGAGTTCCAGGGCATCGGCGGGGGGCGGGCCCGGCGTACGGGAGAGTTCGCGGCGGAGCAGGGTGACCGCCTCGGCGTAGCGGCCGAGGTGGCGCTCCATCACCGCGCACAGCGCCACGGCGGAAGCCCGCACCCCCGGCGCCCCTGCCTCGCCCGGCGGCGACATCGCGATCACCTCGTGCAGCAGGTCCCGGCTCTCCCGCAGCCCCCCGCACACGCCCAGCGCACGCGCCCGCCGCAACATCAGATCTCGGCGCAACGCAGCGTACGGCGGTGTGTCCGGAAGATGCCTCAGCGCCACTTCCAGCCAGTGGGCGCTGCTCGCGGGCGCGGTGGCGGCGGACCGCTCGGCCGCTTCGGCCAGTACGGCTACCGCCTCCGGGTCCCAGCCGGTCAGCGACCGCTCGACGTGGTGGGCGCGCGCGGCGGCGGGAGCGCCCGCGTCGGCCAGTCCGGCCGCGGCGAGGCGGTGCATACGGACCCGCGACCGGGGGGCGGTGTTCTCGTGGACGAGGGTCCGTAGTACCGGATGGCGCAGCGTCCACCGACCGCCGGGCCCCGGATGCAGCAGATCACGGCCGGCCAGCGCGCCCAGGTCCGCATGGAGCGCGGCCTCGTCCCGGCCGGTGACCACGGCCAGCAGCGCGGCGGTTCCCTGGTCGCCGAGGACAGCCACCGCCTCGGCGGTGCGGCGCTGCGTGGCGGTCAGGGGCGTCAGTTCGTCCAACAGGAGGGAGCCGAGCCCGGCGGACCGCGGTGGTGAGCCGTGCCCCCAGAACTCTCCGGCCTGTCCGGCCTGAAGGAGGGCAAGGAAGTACAGCGGATTGCCGTCGCTGGCGGCGTACAGCTCAGCCGCCCGACCGGGCGGCAGATCGGGGGCCAGCCCCGGGGCCAGGACCTCGACACACGCACGCTCGGCGAGCGGTCCGAGGTCCAGCCGGAGCACCGTACCCAGGTCGATGCCCTGCGTGAGTACGGCGGCGAACGAGGCCGCAGTCTGGCGGTCGCGACGCGCCACGACGATCACGACGGGGGCATGCGGGGGATGGCGGACGAGATGACCGAGGAGTTCCAGGGACGCCGGGTCCCCCCAGTGCAGGTCGTCCAGCGCCACGACGAGGCCGTGGCCGAACCCGGGGCCGGCGATCAGTTCCAGCGACTTTGCCACGGACCGGTACAGCCCGAACCGGTCACCGCGCCCGCCCCCGGCGGCGCCCGGATCCGTCAGGTCCCCGTAGTGGTCTGCGAGGGCCTCGCTGAACGGCTGGTACGGGATGTGCTGTTCGTACTCGGTGGCCCGCCCGCGCAGCACCGTCATCCCCCGGACCTGCGCCCGCCGGCAGAACTCGGCCATGAGCCGGCTCTTCCCGATGCCCGCAGCCCCGGCGAGGTCAACCACGGCCGGACCGCCGTCCCCACCGAGTGTCCGGTCGAGCACCTCGTCCAGGCGCTCCAGTTCGGCCGTCCGGCTCACCAGCGGAGTCACATCCACACCTGTTCTCCCCGGCCCCGCGGCCGTCGGGGACTCTGCACACAGTGATCTTACGTAGACGATGTACATCGGAACTGCCCACTTCGCACGGGAGTTGACGGCTGGCGCGTGAGCGGGCTTCGTCGTACGGAGCGTCGAGCGGGTTCTCGGTCTGGGCGAGGCGGGCTGCCGGTCCCCCTGCAAACATTTTGCACAACTCCCGTCCCGACTCGGCCCGGTGTTGCGAACGGCTGGTGCCGCGGCAGGAGAGCTGCGACACCAGCCGCTTCAGGTCCAGCGCTTGGGGCCCTGCCCCTCGCCTACGCCGAGGAGATCACGCGCTTGGTGGTCAGCCGCTGCCGCAGCACCGCGATGCCCACCACCCCGAGGGCGACCACCGTGGACAGCACCACCTGGTCCCGGCCGCCACCGGACGCGGTATCGGTGAGCATGTAGCCGAGGACGAACACGATCAGCGCGATGGTCGCCCAGGTGAGGTACGGGAAGAGCCACATCCGCACGACCAGTTTCTCCGGTGACTCGGCCTGGATGATCCGGCGCATCCGCAACTGCGAGAAGCAGATCACCAGCCACACGAACAGCGCGATCGCACCGGAGGAGTTGAGCAAAAACAGGAAGACCGTGTCCGGGTAGGCGTAGTTGAAGTAGACCGCCACGAAGCCGAAGACCACCGACGCCAGGATCGCCGTCTGCGGTACACCCTGGCGGGCCGTACGGCCGAAGGCGGCGGGGGCGTCGCCGCGGCGGCCGAGGGAGAAGGCCATGCGGGAGGCGGTGTAGAGGCCGGAGTTGAGGCAGGACAGCACGGAGGTGAGCACGATGAAGTTCATGACCTGCCCGGCGTGCGCGATACCCAGGGAGTCCAGAGCGGCGACATACGAGCCGTCCTTGGTGATGGCCGGGGAGTTCCAGGGCAGCAGGGTCAGCACGATGAAGATCGAGCCGAGGTAGAACACGCCGATCCGCCAGATGACGCTGTTGGTGGCCTTGGTGACCGCTCGCTGAGGGTCCTCGGACTCCCCGGCCGCCAGGGTGACGATCTCGCTGCCCATGAAGGAGAAGACCACCATCAGCACGCCGGTGAGGATTTCGCCGGGTCCGTTGGGCAGGAAGCCGCCATGCGCGGTGAGGTTGGACAGCCCCGCGGTGTCGCTGTGCGTGCCAGGCAGGATCCCGAAGACCGCCAGGAGGCCGACCCCGATGAACGCGACGATCGCGACGACCTTGATCCCGGCGAACCAGAACTCGAACTCGCCGTAGGAGCTGACCGAGACCAGGTTGGTGGCGGTGAGGACGACCATGACGATCAGGGCCCAGCCCCACTGCGGGACCGCCGGTATCCAGCCGGCCAGGATCTTCGCCCCGGCGGTCGCCTCGACGGCGAGCACCACGACCCAGAAGAACCAGTACAGCCAGCCGATGGAGAATCCGGCCCACCGGCCCATCGCGCGGTCGGCGTAGGCGGAGAACGAGCCGGAGGTGGGGTTGGCCGCGGCCATCTCGCCGAGCATGCGCATCACGAGGACGACCAGGACACCGACGAGGGCGTACGAGATCAGGATGCCGGGGCCTGCGGCGGCGATGCCGGAGCCGGAGCCGACGAACAGGCCGGCGCCGATGACACCGCCGATCGCGATCATCGACAGGTGACGGTTCTTGAGTCCGGCCTGGAGGCCGGAATCGGGCTCTGTGGGAGGGCTTTTGGGGACAGTTGTGGTCATCTCGACATCCATGGAGGGAGTGCGGACCAGGGCCCCTGGAAATTAGTTCAGTACGATCTAAAAGAACAAGGCTTGTTTAACTGTTCACCTTGCTCTATTTTTCGTGCAGCGCGCACGGCGTCTTCCGTCCCCCGTGGCTGCCACCGTGTCGTCCCGTGTCGTCCCCGTGTTCCGGTCCCCTGGGGAGCCCCCATGCACCACACCGCGGCATGGTCGCGAGAACCCTCCGTGCGGATGCCGTCGCCGTGGGCCCTGCCCGCGCTCGACAGGCCGTTAGGGTGGCGTCGTGGTGAATGCAGCGGGCAAGTTCGGTCCCTACAACCAGCCGGTGCCCGCGCGGTCCGCGCCGGTCGGCGGGGCATGGGACACCCGCGTCCTGGCCGGCCGGGGCCCCACGGGAGCGGAGCTCGTCCGGTCCAGGATCGCCCTGCGGGTGCGTCTGAGGTCCGTGGCGCCGGGAGACCGGCTGCCGGACGCGGGCGTCCTCGCCGAGGAACTGGGGATCAGTGAGATCACCGTGCGCCGCGCGCTGGAGGCCATGTGCCAGGACGGCCTGCTCGACCGCCGCCGTGGCCGGGCGGGCGGGACCTTCGTCGCCGCCGACTGGGACGCGGTCGTCGCCGTGCTGCACGACGCCGACGCGGCGGCCGGGCTGGACTCCTTCCATCTGCTGCTCGAATGCGGTCTCGTGGCACAGAGCACGGGCGAGGTCCCGGACGGGCGGCTCGACGGACTGCGGGCACTGGTCGAGGAGATGGACCTGGTCGAGGATCCGGCCCGGCTCCTGGAACTGGAGACCCGCTTCCACCTCGACCTCGCGGAGGCCCTCGGCGGCGCCGGGATCCGCGAGTTCGCCGCCGACCTGCTCGGCCGACAGTGCCTGCTGGGGCCCGCTCCGGACCCCGCGGTCGTACGAGCCCGCAACCGCTGCCACGCCGACCTGCTCGACGAACTCACCCGCGGCGCGATGGACCCGGCGGTACACGCGGTGAAGGCGCACCGGCGCGCCGGCCTGAACTGATCCCCTCTCCCCCTTCCTCTCCCTTCCCTGTGTTGCCACCCCACAGAAGGAGCTGTCGCCATGCCGGACCCCGGAGCAGCTGTCGACCCGTCGTCGACGTCGGGCCCCGCCGGCGGCACGCCCCAGCGGCTGCGCGGCGGTGTCCTCGGCATGGCGGACATCGCCGCCGCCACGATGGCCAACGTCGGCCCGGCGATGAGCTTCTTCTTCGGCTTCGCCTTCTTGGCCACCACCGCGGGGGTCGCCTCCCCGCTGACCATCGTGACGGCGGGGGTGGCGGTCGCGCTGCTCGGCAACACGCTGGCCGAGTTCTCCCGGGCGCACCCCTCGGCGGGCAGCTTCATCACCTTCGTCGGCAAGACCTTCGGGCCGGTCAGCGCGGTGACCACGGCCCTGCTGGCCGGACTCGGCTACATCATCGCGATGGCCTCGGTGATCGCGATCTCGGGCGGCTTCGTGCAGATCACCCTGCACCACTACACGGGCGTGGACCTGCCGTGGATCATCTGGACGCTGCTGCTGACCGGACTGTCGGTGCTGCTGATGCTGCGCGGGATCGTGGTCTCCACCAAGTGGGCCGGCTACTTCTTCGGCGTGGAGATGCTGGTGCTCGTCGTGGTGTCGGTCGCGACGATCGTCGAGCACCGCGGCGACCTCTCCGCCGCCCCGTTCCTGCCCGGCCACCTCACCCACGGACTCAAGGGGCTGGCGGCCGGCTTCCCGCTGGCGGTGTACCTGTTCATCGGCTGGGAGAACTCGGCCGCACTCGCCGAGGAGACGGAGAACCCCCGGCGCAACGTCGGCCGTGCTGTGTTCTCGTCGGTCGCGATCATGACAGTCAGCTACATCCTCTTCTCCTACGCCACGGTCACCGGCTTCGGCTACGACGTGGACCGGCTCGGCGCCTCCCGGATCCCCTTCATCGACGTCGCCCACCACACGCTCGGCGCGCTGGCGCTCCTCGCCTACGTGGGCGGCCTGACCTCCACCCTCGGCGTACTGATCGCGGGGATCAACTCCCAGGCCCGCCTGGTGTTCAACGCCGGACGCGAGGGACTGCTGCCGTCCTTCTTCGGCTACGTCCACCCCACCCGTCGTACGCCGACCAACGCGATCGTCACCTTCACCGCCACCGCGCTGCTGATCATCGGAGGCTGGGGCCTGGGGCACCTGCTCGGGTCCGAAGGCGGCTCGATGAACCCCGTGGTCTTCTTCACCGAGTCCTCGAGCCTCGGCGCCATCCTGATCCTGCTGGTCTACCTCGCGTCCAACATCGCCTTGCCGCTGTACTACCGCAGATACCGCCCGCAGGAGTTCCGGACCGTCCGGCACCTCGTGCTGCCCGCGATCGGCGCCCTCGCCATCCTGGTTCCGCTCTACTACCTCGCCAAGCCCGGCCAGCCCGCCCCGTACAGCTGGTTCCCGTACGCGGCCCTGGCCACCCTGCTCGCAGCCGTCGGCTACGCGGCCCTCCTGGTCCGCCGCGACCCGACCCTGGCCGAACGCGTCGGCTCGGTCGTCGCCGACGCGGACTGAAGCCGCGGTTTCGGCCCCCATGGCACCGCACCGCAGCACGCCGCACCGTTCCCGAGAGCCGCCCGCAGGCTGAGGGACTCGGCATGACCAGGGGTTGTGCAAAACGTTTTGGATCCTTGGCGTCCGGTTCGGACGATCCGCATGATGCGCCGACTGGTCGTGACGTCCTGCTCGGTGCTTCTGGTGCCCGAGCGGGGCGCCTGTCGAGTGGAGACCGACCAGGACATCCTGGTCGAGGACGGTGTGATCGCCTGGCTGGGCCCGGCGGGCTCCGGGCCGGAGGCAGCCGGGGCGGAGCCCGTGGACGGCAGGGGGCTGCTCGCCGTACCCGGGCTGGTGAACGCCCATACGCACGGACCGATGATGGTGATGCGCGGCGCCGCCGAGGACGTGAGTGTCGAGGCGTGGTTCAACGAGCGGGTGTGGCCCATGGAGGTCAACCTCACCCCCGCCGACATCGGCCTCGGCGCGGAGCAGGCCTGTGCGGAGATGCTGCTCAGCGGGGTCACCGCGTTCGCCGACCGCTACTTCCACGCCGAGCGGATCGCCGAAGCCGTCGTACGGACGGGAATCCGGGCCGACGTCGCGCCGACCTACTTCAGTAGTCAGGGCCGCGCGGCCCTCGAGGAGAGCGCCGGGACCGCCGCCGCCCTGCACGGCACGGGCGACGGGCGGGTCACCGCGTCGCTGGGCCCGTACGCGCCGTACACCGTCGAGGACGCGGACCTCGTGCGGGTCGCGGAGCTGGCCCGGGACCTGGGCCTGCGGATCCACCTCCACGCAGCCGAGCACCTGGAGCAGACCCAGTCGAGCCTCGCGCGGCGTGGCATCACGCCGATCACGGTGCTGGAGCGGACCGGTGTGCTGGATATGGCCTGAGCTTAACGAGCGTTTGGTCCTGCGGATGGTGTCTGGTTCGCAGATCAGGCATCTCGCCAGGGGGTCGCCCTAGCTGGGCGGCCACCGGAGAGCGTGCCCACCGAACGACATCAGCGGCGAGCCGGGCCCGCGCACCCCGTCCTCGTACCGCCAGTAGCTCAGGCCGAAGGTCCCGGCAAGGAACCCGGCGAGGAAGCCCAGCGCCAGCGGGCCCACCGGGTTGGGGGCCCCCTCCTCGACCACTTGCCCGCCGACCGCGAAGATCGCCACCCCGAACCCGAGCGCCGCCGCTACCCCGGCCAGGCCGAGCACCAGCCACGCCCACCGGCGGCTCCTGGTCGCCGCGACGCTGAGCACCTTGAACTTCAGCGGCTTCTGGCAGCTCCCGCATTCCAGTGCCTCCACCCGCCGGCCCTTCTCCGGCCGTTCGATGTCGATCGGATAGAGAGCAAATCGGCGGGCGATATGGCTGCTGTGGATGTCCTTGGACACCATGTGCGCATATCTCAGACCTGGATACGGCCCCAATTCCCGCTTACTCATAGCAGCCTCCTAATGTCAGATACCTGTCGGATCGTCAAGAAAATCGATCATCTTTCCACCACCGGCTATTCCGTGAACGCACGGCCCCGTCGGTCGCCAGGTCCCCACATGCTCAATCTCCGTGACTCGGGGAGCGCAGGACGTCGTCCACGTCGAAGCTGAACGTCGGCGTCGGGTACAGCGGGTCGGGCACACCCGTGGTGTCGGGCACGTCGTACGGGTCGGCGGTGGGCTTGCCCTCGGGGCTGCAGACGTGCGGCGCTGCTGGAGGCGACAGCTCGTACTCGGCCACCCGCTCGGTCCTGAATTCCACGTCCCCGCCGGCGATGTTGAGGCCCCCGGACCCGGTGCTGATCTGCTCGGGCAGTTCCTTGCTCTTGAGGGGCCTGCCGACGTACACCGCGGCCAGGGCCCCCACGCAGACGCTGCGGTCGCCGGCGTAGAGCCTCTCCGGCGGTTTCACGAGGTGCTCCTTGCGTCCGTCGACGCGCAGCTCGGTCCGCTTCACGGAGTCCATGTCGAAGTAGTAGTCCGGCGGGGCCCCCGTGGCGCTGGTCGTGTACTCTCCGGCGCCCGCCGAGCCGTAGGTGAGCTTCCAGAACTCCACCCGAACGGTGACCGTTTCGCACCGCGGGCCGGAGTAGCCCTCCACGCTCTCGTCGATCGTGACCGGGTCCTTGGAGGTGTCGACGCCTGCGGCGGGGACATCGGCTCCTATTCGCACCCAGCGCACAACCTGTTCCGTCGTCCACTCCCCGTTGGGGTGGCAGCCCTTGGCGTTGGTCGGGTAGGGCGGGGAGGGCGTTGCCGACGGGGTGGTCGGGGCAGCGGTGGCAGTGCCGGTCATGGAGGGCGTGGCGGCCGATGTGCCGGTGCCGTCTCCGTCGCCCGAGCAGCCGGCCGTCAGCAGCGCGACGGCCGCCAGCAAGGCGGTGACCGGAGCGGCGGCATACCGAGCCGGCCGGTTACGTCCCGTCGGGGTGACGGCGCGGACCAGCCACCGTACCCGGTCTCCTGCAGACTCCAGCAACGTCATTATCCCGACCTGTGTTCAGTGGCTCTACCGGTCGCGCACGGTTCATCCTCGATCAAGACCCTTCCCTAAGCGGACGCTGAAGAAATCAGTAGAACTACGCAATCGGCTACGTATGTCCGCCGGCCGCGGAGTTGCCGCAGTGGCATCCTCTCCACGGTTCAAGCTTTGTGACTCGGGAGCTGTCACGCGCGATGACGGGAGCGCGGCGTTCGTAGCAGCGGGCGAGGCGCTGGAAGGCGTTCTGTCGGGCGTCGGTTCGTTCGACGTGCCAGCGTCGGCTCGCCTGGATCGGCGCCTTCTCACCCTTGTGGGCGATCCGTGGGACGGAGAGGTCTAGGTCGAGGATGTCGGCGAGGCGGGCTTGGGTGGTGGTGAGGTCGGTAAGCATCCGTCGGGCCTGGGGGCGGCCTCGGTCGGCATTGGCGGATCTCAACGTGCTGGCCTACGCGTTGGTCAAGGCCGCCCTGATGGACGAGGCCGTTGTCGTGTTGCGCGCCACGGCAGGCATGGCGACGCCTTGGCCATGGAACGCGGAGGGAGACCCCTTGGAGCGCTTTTCGTACTGGCACGGCGCGATCTCACGGTTCCGGCCCGCGACCAGCCGACGATGACCGCAGATACCAGCCTTGCCCTGTCACTCACACCGGGCCGGAGGTTGTTACGCGTGAAAGCAAAGTCAACTGTTCAGAAGCAGAAGCCGTTGTCCTACTGAACTTTACGCTCTCCTTCCTGAAGGAAGGAGGTTCTTCCGGCTCGCGCCGTGAGACTTCCCGCTTCGTCGCCGACAGCCCGCCCAGAGTTCTCCGTTGAGGTCTTGGTACTCCAGCAGCGGTTCGCTATCTGGACTGGTCAGAGGCGTCGTCCGGAGTGTCGTTGACTGATGGTGAGGTGATCCCCGTGATGTGGACACACCTGACAATGGATCTTGTTGATCCTGGAAGGTGTAGATCTCTGTGGCACGGCCCTCGACCACTTCGCCCTGTGCGGCGGCCTGTTCGGCGGCGAACTGCTCGGGCGTGAGCTCGGCGGCCGGGGGAAGGGGGCGGTGGGGTCGTCTTCTTGGCCCCGCCCAGGGTGCGACCGCCCGCGCGGCGGGCAGGAGGCTTCGACCTTTCGTTCTTCTCGCTCATGCCTCGGTCAGCTCCTTCATCAGATTGGCGTACTCGCTCAGTTCGGTCGGGATCTCTCCGAAGGCCTCCAGGTAGTGCACCCAGGAGTGGATGGTGGTCTCGGCGAGCGGGAACGGTTCGTCGCGGTCCGGGCCGATGCCCTCGCCCTCGGCGGGCTCCACCAGCTGCTCCTTCGCCTGGCTGGGCAGGCTGGTTCGGTCATCGGCCTTCACCGTGACCACATGGGCGGTGACGCCCTGCTCGTTGCGGGCGGCGGCGCGCTCGGCCTCGTCGAAGGTGGCCACGAGCTTGCGGCGCTCGATCTTGGTGGGGGCGACCGGTACGAGTAGCAGGTTCGCCTCGGTAACAGCCTCGTGGAAGATCCGGGCGCTGCCGCCCCGCCGGCGTCGACCACGATCGCGCCGAACTCGGCGCGCTTGGCGCGGACGCACTCGGCGATGTCGTCGAACGGGTACCACTCGACCACCAGGTTCTCGGGGATTTCGAAGTCCTCGGCCTGGGCGACCTTGAACCAGTCCCAGGCGGACTTGCTGGTGGCGTCGGTGTCCAGCAGCAGCGTCGGCAGTCCCAGGACGACCGCGTAGTAGAGGGCGATGAACCAGGCGGAGGTGGTCTTGCCGGTGCCCCCTTGAGCATGCCGATAACGATGACGAAGGCGTCCCAGGCGCGGGCTGTGGCCGCTGCCAGGTTCTGTGACGGTGCCCTTGCCGAATACCTCATCCACGCAGGTGGGATCGAGTTTGGGCGTTGGTCGAGGCCGAACGAGTCGCCGGTATCGCGCGGCGCCGGTTGGCGCGGCATGATGATCGGTCGTGCTGCTGAGACTGGCGTACCTGGGTGTGACGAACGCGTTCGCGATGCTGCGACTGCTGCCGATGAGCGACCGGGAGAAAGATGTCGAGATCCTCGCTCTGCGCCACCAGATCGGCGTTCTGGAAAGGCAGCTGAACGGGCAGCAGGTCCGGTTCCACGCGAGCGACCGGGCGTTTTTGGCGTCGCTCCTTCATGGCCTGCCACGGGAAGTGCTGCGCCTGGCCAGGGAAATCCAAGTTGGGGCTATCGGCGCCTGCACGGTGAGCTGCTCGTACTCGGGGTGAAGGTGGCAGCATTCACGGTCTGGGAAATCTTGAAGCAGGCCGACGTCGACCCGGCGCCCGAGCGGGCCTCCAGCACTTGGGTGGACTTCCTGCCCTCCCAGGCCGACGCGCTCCTGGCGTGCGATTTCTTCGAGACCGTCACTCTGTCCGGGGCCCGCTTGTACGTGTTCGCCGTGATCGAGCACGCGAGCCGCCGGATCCGGATCCTGGGCGCGACCGCGCACCCGACCGCGTCCTGGGTGGTCCAGGCTGCGAAGAATCTCGTCATGGACCTCGAGGACGCCGGCTACCGGGCTCGCTCTGGAACCAGCGCCATCTCCTGCGCGCCCTGCGCGAGTTCGAGACGTTTTATAACGAGCACCGCCCGCACCAGGGTCTTGCGAATGCCGGCCCTCTCCACTCGCTGCCCGCTCCGATCGAGGACCCGGACCGGATCGCCCATCTGGACATACGACGGCGAGCGCGACTCGGCGGCTCCCTCCACGAGTATCAACATGCCGCCTGACCAGGCTGGAGAAGGTATTCGGCAAGCGCAAGGACGTGGAAGCGCGCCTCGACCGGCTCATCCTCACGGCCGCCGCCGCGCTGGATGACCTCACCGGCGATGCCTGGGACACGGTGGACGAGCGGCTGCGTTTCCTCGTGGAGAGGGTCGTGGCCTAGGCGGGGCATGATCCTCAGCTGAGCCGCACCCTCGGTACGGAAGGGCCCGCACGGCTTGCTGTGCGGGCCCTTCCGTGTCATCCCTTGCTTTGCGGACGCATACGTCCTCGTGGGGCGTATCCCGCCTCCCCGGTGGGAGATGAGTGGGAGACAAGTGGGAGATGATCATGGCGTAGTGCTGCAATCAGGCGCTAGAAAATGCTAGATAGCGCTACCTGTGCGGCCCTGGTTCAGCCCCCCGACTCACCCGCGTGCGGGCTCAGCACACCCATGCTGACCAGGACGACGATGACGATGCCGAGGGCGATGCGGTACCAGACGAACGGCATGAAGCTCTTGGTGGAGATGAACTTCATGAACCAGGCGATGACCGCGTAGCCGACGAAGAAGGCGATGACCGTGGCGAAGATCGTCGGGCCCCAGGAGACGTGGCCGCCCTCCATCGCGTCCTTGAGCTCGTAGCCGCCCGAGGCGATCACGGCCGGGATGGCGAGGAGGAAGGAGTAACGGGCGGCGGCCTCGCGCTTGTAACCCATGAGCAGGCCACCGCTGATGGTGGCGCCCGAGCGGGAGACACCGGGGATGAGGGCCATGGCCTGGCAGAGGCCGAAGATCAGGCCGTCCTTGACGCTGAGCTGTTCGAGGCTCTTGCGCTCCTTCGCGGCACGGTGCTTGCCGCCGGTCTCGTCGCGCGCGGCGAGACGGTCCGCCACGCCCAGGACGATGCCCATGACGATCAGCATCGTGGCCGTGAGGCGCAGATCACGGAACGGCCCCTCGATCTGGTCCTTGAGGGTCACGCCGAGGACGCCGATCGGGATGGAGCCGACGATCACCAGCCAGCCCATCTGGGCGTCGTGGTCGGCGCGCATCTCCTTGTTGAACAGGGAACGCGACCACGCCGAGATGATGTTGGCGATGTCCTTGCGGAAGTAGATCAGCACGGCGGCCTCGGTGCCGATCTGCGTGATCGCGGTGAAGGCCGCGCCCGGGTCCTCCCAGCCGGAGAAGGCCGCGGTCAGGCGCAGGTGCGCGCTGGAGGAGACGGGGAGGAATTCGGTCAGCCCCTGGACGAGTCCGAGGATGAGGGATTCAAACCAAGACATGAAGTTACGTGGTCCAAGCGCTGATCGTGGAGGGCCGACGGAAGACGTGCCGCGCCGCGGGGCGGGTGATCACAGGTGCTGGGGGCAGCCTAGCGCCCCCTGGGGACAGGGCTGTCACAGGGGTTTCGCAGGACCGGGCGGGGCCCGTGCGGCGGGTGTGCGGGGGACGGGTGGAGCGCGGGTGTCCCGAGGCGTGGAACGGCCGGATCCGCGGTGTTGACCAGTCACTATGTCCGCACATACGTTGCTGGCGAGGGAAAGCGCTTGCCGTGATGAGGGTCGCCGGTCCGTCGGAACCCCCGCCACCGGGCGCCCGCCACCGCCCGATGTCCCGTTCGATGGAGTGCTGATCACGTCCATGCCCACACCCAGCAACGACCCGAGCCCGACTTCGGACCACCTCCCCGACCGTCGCCCGGCCCCCCTGGCCGGCCGCCGCGTCCGGGCCGCGATCGTCGGCATCGGCGCCATCGGCGGCGGCTCCCATCTGCCCGCGCTCGCGCGCCTCGCCGAGGAGGGCGAGACCGAGGTCGTCGCCGCCGTCGACATCGACGCCGACGCGGTGGCCAAGTTCTGCGCCGAGCACGGCATCCCGCACGGCTACACCGACCTGGACCGCATGCTGGCGGAGCAGCGGCCCGACCTGGTCAGCATCTGCACCCCGCCGACCCTGCACCGCGACCAGACGATCACCGCGCTGCGGGCCGGTGCCTGGGTGTGGTGCGAGAAGCCGCCGGTGCCGACGCTCGCCGACTTCGACGCCGTCGAGGCCGAGGAGGGCGCGGCGACCGGGGGACCGTACGCCTCGATCGTCTTCCAGCACCGCTTCGGTTCCGGCGCGCGGCACGTGCGGCAGCTGATCGCCGAGCAGAGCCTCGGGCGTCCGCTGGTCGCGCACTGCCAGACCACCTGGTACCGGGACACCGCTTACTACGCCGTCCCCTGGCGCGGCCGCTGGGCCACCGAGGGCGGTGGGCCCGCCATGGGACACGGCATCCATCAGATGGACCTGTTGCTCGATCTGCTGGGCCCGTGGAGCGAGGTCCGAGCCATGGCCGGACGGCTGGTCCACGACGTGGAGACCGAGGACGTCTCCACGGCCCTCGTACGCTTCGAGAGCGGCGCCCTGGCCACCGTCGTCAACAGCGTCCTCAGCCCCGACGAGGTCAGCCGCATCCGCGTCGACTGTGAACGCGCCACCGTCGAACTGACCCATCTGTACGGCCACTCCAACGCCGACTGGTCCGTCATCCCCGCCCCGGGCACCCCGGAGGCGGACGCGGCGGCCTGGCGGGACTTCGGCGAGGACGTGCCCAGTTCGCACCTGGCCCAGCTGCGCGAGCTCGTGGCGAGCATGCGCGCCGGTGAACGCCCGCGCAGCAGCGGCGCCGACGGGCGGACGAGCCTGGAGCTGATCGCCGCCCTGTACAAGTCGGCGTTCACGGACGCGACCGTACGGCGTGGGGAGATCGGCCCAGGGGACCCGTACTACACGGCCATGCACGGAGGCGCCCCCGGCTGGGCGCCCGGAACCGCCCCGGTGTCCGCCGACGGGAGCCCCGCCGCCGCGGGCTCCGCCGGCACGAGTGAGGAGATCACCGCATGACGTTCCACGACGGGCTGCGCGTGGTCCACGCCCACGGCGACCGGATCACGGTCACCGAACCCACCACGGGCGTCGAGCTGTTGAGCTACGTCTACCGGCCCGAGGCGGCCTGGGAGGCGCCGAAGCCGTATCTGCACCCGATCCGGACGCTGGCCGGGGACGTCGTCACCGACTTCCGGCCCAACGACCACCGCTGGCACAAGGGCCTCCAGCTGACGGCCTCGCATCTGTCGGGCCAGAACCTGTGGGGCGGCAACTCCTACGTCCACGGCGAGGGTTATCTGCCGATCCCCGAGCGGGTCGGCTCGATGGCGCACGTCGGCTTCGACGTCGTCGAGTCGGACGGCGAGCGGGTCGTGATCGCCGAGCGGCTGACCTGGCACCCCTACACCGGCGAGTTGTGGGCGGACGAGGAGCGCCGGATCGAGATCCACGACGTGGACACCGAGTCCGGATCGTGGGCGCTGACCTGGACGAGCGCGATCACCAACCGCCGGGACGAGCCGCTGCTGTTCGGCAGTCCTACGACCGCCGGGCGGGAGATGGCCGGCTACACCGGTCTGTTCTGGCGCGGGCCGCGCGCCTTCCGGGACGGGCGGATCATCGGGCCCGACTCCGAGGGACCCGAGCTGATGGGCGGGCAGGCGCCCTGGCTGGCGTACTCGGGCGAGCACGACGGCACCGACGGCCACGCCACGCTCGTCTTCGCGCACGCCCCCGAGAACGACCACGCGGGAGCTGGCGGCGCCCATCCCGCGCACTGGTTCGTCCGCAACGAGCCGTTCGCCGCCGTCGCCCCCTCCTGGGCGTTCTTCGAGGAGCTGGAGCTGGCTCCGGGCGAGACGCTCAGCCGCCGCTACCGGGTCGTCGTGGCCGACGGTTCCTGGGAGCGGGAGGAGATCGCCAAGTACCTGGAGGCGCACCCGTGGTGAGCGGCTACGAGGGACTGCCGGGCGGGGTCGCCCTGTCGCACCTGTCCGTGTACGACTGGCCCGCGGCGGACGGGGTCTGTGGCGGCACCCCCCATATGCACCTGACCTGCTCGGAGGCGTACGTCGTCACCGGCGGGCGCGGGGCCGTGCAGACGCTCACGGCCTCCGGGTTCGAGGTCACGCCGCTGGCGCCCGGGACGGTCGCCTGGTTCACGCCGGGCACCATCCACCGGCTGGTCAACGAGGACGAGCTGCGCATCACCGTCCTCATGCAGAACAACGGGCTTCCCGAGGCGGGCGACGCGGTCCTCACGCTCCCCCCGGAGTACCTGACCGATCCGGAGACGTACGCCGAGGCCACCCGCATCCCGCTCGACGCTCCGGAGGAGGAGCGGGAGCGGGTCGCGCGGGCCCGGCGTGACCTCGCCCTGGAGGGCTACCGGGCGCTGCGGGACGCGTCCGGGCCCGAGCCGCTCGCCGCGTTCCACCGGGCCGCCGCCGCGCTCGTACGGCCACGGCTCGCGGAGTGGCGGGCGCGCTGGGAGCGGGGCGCGCGGGCGGCTGCCGCCGCGACCGGGGAGCAGCTCGACCGGCTGGAGCGGGGGGACGTGTCCCATCTGGCCGATGCCGTCGTACGCGCCGAGGAGCCCTCCGCGTACGGGAGGTTCGGCATGTGCGGGCGGTTGGACGTCTACAAGGGGGACTGAGCGGGGGTTCCGGGCGCCTCTGAGTCCGGGGAGTGCGGTGGCCGAGCGGCTGCGGGTGGTGTGTGGTTGCTCGCGCAGTTCCCCGCGCCCCTACGGGGCGCTCGTGGTCGGGCCTTTCACCGACCAGCCCGGGGTCTGCGGGTGGGCCTTGAGGTCCTCGTGGTGGAGCTCGGTGGCGCAGGCCGTGCAGGTGACCTTCGGGACCAGTGTCCTGCCGCAGGCGTGCTCGATCACCATGGGGCGGTCGTCGTCCGTGTGGAGATGGCGGTCGCCCCACGCCATGAGGGTCATCAGGACCGGCTCCAGCTCGAGCCCCGCCTGGGTGGGCCGGTACTCGAAGCGCTGCGGGCGCTCGTTGTAGGCGTGCTTGTGCAGGACGCCCGCGTCCACCAGCCGCCTGAGGCGGGTCGCCAGCACGTCGCGCGGCGCCCCGATGTTGCGGACCAGCTGGTCGAAGCGGCCGTTGCCGAGACAGACCTCGCGCAGGACCAGCAGGGAGTACTTCTCACCGACGATCGCCAGGGTGTCGGCGATGGAACAGGGGCGTGGATCTCCGGAGGCGGGCATGCACCCAGTCTAGAGGAGGGTTTGTTTTTCCAACTCGCAGGCCTATGGTGAGTTCGGAAATCCTACTCACTGGTACTCGTGGAGGTCCGACCCATGCGTGACGCCGTGATCGTCGAAGCCGTACGCACGCCCCTGGGCAAGGGGAAGCCGAACGGTGCCCTCGCCCATGTCCACCCCGTCGACCTCCTCGCCCACACCCTGCGCGCCCTCGTCGACCGCTCCGGCGTCGATCCGGCGCTCGTCGACGACGTCATCGGAGGCACCGTCGACCAGGTGGGCGAGCAGGCCATGAACACCACCCGCTACGCCGTCCTCGCGGCCGGCTTTCCGGAGACGGTCCCCGCGACCACGGTCGACCGGCAGTGCGGCTCCTCCCAGCAGGCCGTGCACTTCGCGGCCCAGGGCGTCATGTCGGGTGCGTACGACCTGGTCGTCGCCTGCGGGGTGGAGTCGATGAGCCGGGTGCCGATGTGGTCCAACGTGCCGCCCGGCAAGGACCCGTTCGGGCCCGGCGTCGCCGCGCGCTACCCCGAGGGGCTCGTGCCGCAGGGCATCAGCGCCGAGCTGATCGCCGCGAAGTGGTCCCTCGGGCGGGAACGGATGGACGAGTTCGCGGTGTCGTCCCACCACCGGGCCGCGGCCGCCTGGGAGAGCGGCCTCTTCGACGCCGAGGTCGCGCCGCTGGAGGGGGTGACCCGCGACGAGTGCGTACGGCCCGGCAGCACGCCCGAGATCCTGGCCGGGCTCCGGCCCGCCTACCACGACCCCGGCTTCGCCGAGCGGTTCCCGCAGATCGAGTGGAACGTCACCGCCGGGAACGCCAGCCCCGTCAACGACGGAGCGTCGGCCGTCCTCGTCGCGTCCGCCGAGACGGCCGCACGGCTGGGGCTGCGGCCCCTCGCCCGGCTGCACTCCTTCGCCGTCACCGGCTCGGATCCGCTGCTGATGCTCACGGGCGTCGTCCCCGCCACCGAGAAGGTGCTGCGCCGGGCCGGGCTGGGCATCGACGACATCGATCTCTTCGAGGTCAACGAGGCGTTCGCCGCCGTCGTGCTCGCCTGGCAGCAGGAGACGGGCGCCGACCTGGACAAGGTCAACGTCCACGGGGGCGCCATCGCCCTGGGGCATCCGCTCGGGGCCAGCGGGACCCGGCTGACGACGACGCTGGTGCACGCGATGCGCGAACGCGGCGCGCGCTACGCGTTGCAGACCATGTGCGAGGCGGGTGGGCTGGCCAACGCGATGGTGCTGGAGGCGGTTTGAGGTGGCGGCGGTTTGAGGTGGGAGCCGTTCGCGCCGGGGGCGGGCGCGGGTGGGTGGGGGCTGGTCGCGCAGTTCCCCGCGCCCCTGGAGGACGGCCCTGCGGGCCCCCTCCATACCTCAGCGGGCCCGCAGGTGGTGGCGTTTGCGCCAGGCCAGGGTCGCGCCGATCAGGGCCGGGACCGCGATGCAGGCCATGGCGATCAGGAAGGCCGGGGACGTCGGGGACGAGGCACGGGCGCCGGCCACGGCGTACGCGGCGGTGTTCGGGATGGAGCCGAGGGCGGTGGCCAGGAGGAAGGGCAGGTAGCCCATCCGGGAGACCGAGGCGCAGTAGTTGGCCGCCCAGAAGGGCACCCCGGGGAAGAGGCGGGCCGCCAGCATCGAGCGGAAGCCGTGGCGGCTGAGCTGGCCGTCCGCCGACTTCAGCCACCGGTGGCGCAGCAGCGGCCGCAGGGCGTCCTGACCGAGGATCCGCCCCAGGCCGAAGGCGAGGCCCGCGCCGAGGACCGTGCCCGCGAGCGCCGACGCCAGACCGAGCTGTGAGCCGAAGAGGGCGCCCGCCGCGATGTTGAGGATCGGACGGGGGACGAAGGCGACCGTGCACAGCCCGTACGCCACCGCGAACATCACCACCGCCGCGGCTCCGCCCAGCTGGGGCGGCCAGCCGTCGGCCAGCAGCCGCTGCGGCTCGAACAGCAGCACCGTGGAGACGGCGGCCAGGAGCAGCGCGACGAGGAGCGAGAACCGGGCCCACGGCGAGAGCAGCACTCTGCCCCAGCGGGCGGCGCGCCCCGGCGATACGGCCGGGACCGTGACAGGTGTGACGACGGCGAGCTCCGTGGCGGCGGTCCGGGGAAGGACCGTGGCGGTGCCCCCAGAGCGGGTGGTGGCATCGAGCATTCGACGACGGTAACCGACCCGTGTACGTGTATGCCGTACGGAACGTCTCACGGGCGTCACAGGAAGCGGAACAACAGACTCGCCGGGCACCGCGCGTCCGGACCTCCGCCGGGCAGCGCGCACCCCGCTGCCTGCGCCTTCCGGACCACGGGCCCGACCCGCGCACCGTTCACCCCGTACGCCGTCCTGTGAAGCATCTCTCTTCCGCTTTCTCCCGGAACTCCCGCGCACCGAAAACCATTCGACGCGGGCCGACTTGTCGACGATGATCGGCGTCATGTTCCGGCACGCCTTCGCTCTCGCCGCATCCGCCACAGGCGCGGATGCCCCGAAGGCTGCCCTTCTGATCGTCGTGGCCGCCGCGGACGGCGCCCGAAGCTGACCCTTCCCGGACATTCCGGCGGACCCCGCAGGGGGAGGGTCGGCAAGACCTCGGGGTCCCCGTCCCGGCTGCCGTTCCGTGCCGCCGGGGCCATCACTCAGTACCGCTGAAGAGGCTTCGAGGTACCGCCATGTCCAAGACTGCTTACGTCCGTACGAAACCGCATCTCAACATCGGCACGATGGGTCACGTCGACCACGGCAAGACCACCCTGACCGCCGCCATCACCAAGGTCCTCGCCGAGCGCGGGGCCGGCACGTTCGTCCCCTTCGACCGCATCGACCGCGCCCCGGAGGAGGCGGCGCGCGGCATCACCATCAACATCGCGCACGTCGAGTACGAGACCGACACCCGGCACTACGCGCACGTCGACATGCCCGGCCACGCCGACTACGTCAAGAACATGGTCACCGGCGCCGCGCAGCTCGACGGGGCGATCCTCGTCGTCTCCGCGCTCGACGGGATCATGCCGCAGACCGCCGAGCACGTGCTGCTCGCCCGGCAGGTGGGCGTCGACCACATCGTCGTCGCCCTCAACAAGGCCGACGCGGGCGACGAGGAGCTCACCGACCTCGTCGAGCTGGAGGTCCGCGAACTGCTCACCGCGCACGGCTACGGCGGTGACTCCGTACCCGTGGTCCGGGTCTCCGGGCTCAAGGCGCTCGAAGGGGACCCGCGGTGGACGGCGTCGATCGACGCGCTGCTGGACGCCGTGGACACCTACGTCCCGATGCCGGAGCGGTACCTGGACGCGCCGTTCCTGTTGTCCGTGGAGAACGTGCTGACCATCACGGGGCGGGGGACCGTCGTCACCGGGGCCGTCGAGCGCGGCACCATCCGCGTGGGCGACCGCGTCGAGGTGCTCGGTGCCGGGATCGAGACCGTCGTCACCGGCGTCGAGACCTTCGGCAAGCCCATGGAGGAGGCGCAGGCCGGGGACAACGTGGCGCTGCTGCTGCGCGGGGTGGGACGGGACGCCGTCCGACGCGGGCACGTCGTCGCCGCGCCCGGCAGTGTCGAGCCCCGGCGGCACTTCACCGCGCAGGTGTACGTGCTGTCGGCGCGCGAGGGGGGCCGCACGACCCCGGTGTCCAGCGGGTACCGGCCCCAGTTCTACATCCGCACGGCCGACGTGGTGGGGGACATCGACCTCGGTGAGGTCGCCGTCGCCCGGCCCGGGGACCGCGTCACGATGAGCGTGGAGCTGGGCCGGGAGGTTCCGTTGGAGCCGGGGCTCGGGTTCGCGATCCGTGAGGGCGGTCGGACCGTCGGGGCGGGGACCGTGACGGCCGTTCAGTAGACGGTCGTCGTGGGCGGGGGACCGCCGGCCGGTACTCAGCCGGTCGCGCGGTTCCCCGCGCTCCCGCCGGGCGTTCCCTGCACCAGAATGGGGACCGTGAACGAAGCCATACCCGTGTCCCGGGCCATCGACCGGGGCACCGCCAAGCTCATGCCCGACGTCGACCGGGAGCGGGCCTGGCTGTTGACCGTCGACGGGGCGCCGCAGTCGTACGTCGATCTCGACGAGCCCACCCACCTGGAGTTCGAGTACGCGCGGCGGCTCGGGCACGTGCTGGACACCGTGGCGGAGCCGGGGCTGCCGCTCGACGTGGTGCATCTCGGCGGTGGCGCGCTCACCCTGCCCCGCTACGTGGCCGCCACCCGGCCCGGGTCCCGGCAGCGGGTCGTCGAGTACGACCAGGGGCTGCTCGACCTGGTCGTCGAGCAGTTGCCGCCGCCCGGCGACGCGGGGATCGCGCTGCACGGGGCGGACGCGCGGGAATGGCTCGAAGCGGCCCCCGCCGACTCCGCCGACGTCCTCGTGGGCGATGTCTTCGGCGGTTCACGGGTCCCGGCGCATCTGTCGACCGTGGGGTACGCGCGGGCCGTCGCACGCGTGCTGCGCGCGGACGGTGTCTATCTCGCGAACCTCCCCGACGCCGCGCCCTTCGCCTATCTGCGGTCCCAACTGGCCACGCTGGCAACGGTGTTCGAGGAGCTGACGCTGATTGCCGAGCCGGGGGTGCTGCGCGGCAGGCGGTTCGGGAACGCCGTGCTGGTCGCCGCCCACCAGCCGCTCGACAACGCCGGCCTGGCCCGGCGGACCGCCGCCGACGCCTTCCCCGCGCGGGTCGAGCACGGTCCGGCGCTGCGCGCGTTCATCGGCGGTGCCGCGCCTGTGCGCGAGGAGGACGCCGTACCGTCACCCGAGCCGCCCGACGGGGCCTTCGGCATCGGCTGAACCGGGCTCGCCGCCGGTCTCGGGGCCGGGCTCGGGGTCGGGCTCGACCTTGGGCACCGGCGTGCCGCGCCGGGTCAGGTTGCGTACGTCCCGCACGCACAGCACCGCCGCCGTCGCGGCCACGCACAGCCCGGCGCAGCCCCACAGGGCCGCCGTACGTCCGAAGGCGCTCTCCGCCGGGCCCGCCAGCGCGGCGGCGAGCGGCACCATGGCCACCGAACCGAACCAGTCGTACGCGGAGACCCGGGACAGCTTGTCCTCGGGGATCTCCTGGTGCAGCGCGGTCATCCAGGAGACCCCGAAGACCTCGATCGACAGACCGCTGACGAACATGGCCAGGCACAGCGCGGCGATCGGCACCGGCACGGCCAGCGCGGCGGACGGCAGGGCGAAGGGGAAGACGCAGAGGACGCCGACGAGGAGGAGACGGCGTGGTTTCCAGCGCGCCATGAGCAGCGCTCCGGCGGCGTTGCCGGCCCCGAAGAAGGCGAGGGCCAGGCCCCAGGAGCCCGGCCCGCCCAGGCTGTCCCGGGCTACCTGCGGGCCGTAGACCGCGTCGGCGGCGACGATGACCGCGTTCACCAGGGAGAACTGGACCACGATCGCCCACAGCCAGGTCCGGCCGGTGAACTCCCGCCAGCCGTCCCGGAGATCCGCGAGCAGCCCGCCGCCCGCCCCGCGCTCGGGTATGTGGCTCACGTCGAGGAAGGCACGCAGGGCGCCTGCCAGGGCGAACGCCGCCGCGTCCACGGCGAGCACCCAACCGGGGCCGATCACCGCGATCAGGGCGCCGCCGAGTGCGGCGCCGCTCATGGTCGCGCCCTGCGACGCGAAGCGGAACAGCGCGAAGGCCCGGCCCGCCTGTTCGGCGGTGACGGACGACAGGAGCATGCCCTCGGCGGCCGGACCGAAGAAGGCCTGGCCGACGCCGCCGAGCGCGGAGAGCAGCATCATCTGCCACAGGAGTGCCTCGCCGGTGAGGACGAGGACGGCGAAGGCGGCCTGGGAGAGACAGTTGAGGGCGTTCGCCGCGACCATCACCCGGTGCCGGGGGAGCCGGTCGGCGATCGCGCCGCCGACCAGCAGGAACAGCACGAGCGGCAGGGTGCGCGCCGCCGCGACCAGGCCGACGTCGCCGCCGTCGCCTCCTGCCTCCAGGACCGCGAACGCGGCCGCGATCAGGGCGCCGTTGCTGCCCAGGTTGGTGACGACCGCGGCCGTCGTCAGCAGGGTGTAGTTGCGGCCGGCCCATGCGGGGCGGCGACGGGGGGCGGCGGGAGTGGTCACCCGCCGACTATCGCCGCCCCGGCACCTTCTGCCAAACCGTTTCCGCACGGGGTGGGGCGGGATCGGGCCAGGTGGGGCCGCCGTCTTGGGGGGCCGACCCCTTGGGGGGTGGCGTCGTGGGGCCGAGCCCGGGAGTCGGCGCCGTGAGTCGAGCTCTGGGCGCCGACTCCGGCACCGGCCCGTGGTGTCGCTCCGCGCAGCCGGTCCGCGGAGCCGGGCCGGGCCGGTCCGTGGAGCCGGCCCGCGCAGTCGGTCCGTGGAGCCGGCTCCGGGAGGTTCGTCCGGCGCCGGTGGGCGGGCGCGCGTCCGGTCAGCCGCCCGTGGGTTCGCCGTACAGGCGTACCGTGCTGAGGATCTTCTGCACCGTGGCGTCCGGGACCTCCTCCTTCACGTCCTTGGCGCCGTGGAAGGTCCAGGAGACGTAGTCACCGGCCGAGTTCTTGAAGGCGAACGTGGTCGCCTTGCCGTCGGTGTCGCACTTGTCCTTCTTGGCGACGCCCGTCGAGTACGTGGTCGCGACACTGCCCTCGACGCCCGACGCCGTGGTGTACGCCTCGGGCTTGCCGATGGTCATCTTCTTCTTGGAGGCGGCCTTCTGGTCGGTGTACCCGCCGAAGACCCACCACGCCGAGTCGTTGCGGGCGATGTCCTCGGTGCCCTTGGCGCCCTGCTGGCCCTTGGTGCCCACGGCGGCGAGCGAACTCGACTCCTCGTTGCCGTCCTTGTCGTCGTCCGAGGTGCAGTACTTCTCCTTGAGGATGGCGGGCGCCGACATCCCGATGAGGACCGAGCCGTCGCCCTTCTCGGAGTCCTCGAAGCCGATGAAGGTGTCGGGCGACTGCACCTCCCACTCGGCGGGCACGTCGAAGGCCGTACCCCACTTGGGGTTGACGACGACCTTCCACCCCTCGACGGTCGGCTTCGCGCCGGCGTCCTCGCCGCGCGGGTTGTCCTCGGTGCTCTCGGACGCGGTCGGCGACGGCGAGGCCGAGGGCGCCGACTGGGTCTTCGACTTGTCCTTGTCGCCGTCACCGCCGAGCACCAGGAAGCCCGTCACACCGGCCGCCACGACGACGGCCGTGGCCGCGATGATCGCGATCAGCTTCGTCCGGTTGCCGCCGCCTCCGCCCGGCGGCACCGGCGGGCCCGCGGGGGCCTGCGCGCCCCACTGCGGTTGCTGCCCGTACTGGGCCTGCTGACCCGTCGACTGGTATCCGGGCTGCTGGTAGGGGTTCGGCTGCTGGTACCCCTGCTGTTGGTATCCCGGCTGTACCGGCTGTCCGGACTGGTCGTACCCCGGCTGCTGGTACGGGTTCGGCTGCTGCGGTTGGTGCTCGCCCCCGGGCGGCTGCTGCTGTCCTGGCCACATGGCTCGTAACCATAGATGCGGCGGGGGGCGGGGTGCCACGGGAGTCCACGAAGCCGCTTTGCAGTCGGGACGAACGGCTTCAAAACGCCCCGGCCCGACGACTTTTGACCCGATGTCCTACGGGGCGCCGGGAGGTGGTCGGCTCCTCGCGGAGGCGTCGGGTTCTCGGGCGCGAACGTCGTCGGGCTGCGGGCGCCCCTGGTCATGGCTGTCTACTCGTGGGTAACATCGCGCCATGAGCGCAGACCAGATGTCGATCGGCGAGATGCTCGCCGCCACGGTGCCGATGGCCAGGACCCTGAAGCTGGAGTTCCTGGAGACCACTCCGGAGAAAGCCGTCGTGGTGCTGCCGGACGACGGCGAGTTCCACAACCACGTCGGCGGGCCGCACGCCGGTGCGATGTTCACGGTGGGGGAGACGGCGAGCGGGGCGATCGTGCTCGCCGCGTTCGGGGACCAGCTCTCGCGTGCCGTGCCGCTCGCGGTCCGCGCGGAGATCGCGTACCGGAAGCTCGCGATGGGGGCCGTCACGGCGACCGCGACGCTGGGCCGCCCCGCGGCCGAGGTCGTCGCCGAACTCGACGCCGGGCAGCGCCCGGAGTTCCCCGTCACCATCACCATCCACCGCGCCGACGGCGCCGTGACGGGCGAGATGACGGTGGTCTGGACCCTGCGCCCCAACGCCTGACGTCGGCGCCGGGAGGGCTGAGTGCGTTGTTGCATGGAGCAGCGGGCCTCCCGGTGGTGACGCGGTTGTTGAAGCCCGTCACGGTCAAGGAGACCCGCTGGCCGCGGCGGCTTGTTCGGGCCGTTGACACGAGTCACCGAGAGCTCTAGTTTCCCCGCCGACACGCGCGCACGACGTTCCCCACGACGGCCTGCACGAAGGAGTGACGGCTCATGTCAGAAACCGTGTCCCGGCGTTGCGGCGCCCTTCGCCCGAGACGGTGGAGCGCGGCGGCGACCGCCCTCGTCGCCGCCCTCGCCGCCGCCCTGCTGACCCCCGCACCGGCGCGGGCGGCGACCCCGCAGCCGGCCCTCGTCCGGACCGACGCGGGCTGGGTCCGGGGCGAGACCACCGCCGAGGGCCGGCAGTTCCTCGGCATCCCCTACGCCCAGCCGCCCGTCGGGGACCTCCGTTGGACCGAGCCACGCCCCGTGCGGCCCTGGCAAGGGGTGCGCGAGGCGGGCGAGTTCGGCGACCGGTGTGTGCAGACGGCCAGTTGGGACCCCGGCTACGAGCAGCCGAGCCACACCGAGGACTGTCTGGACCTCAACGTGTACGCCCCGCGGGGCAGCGCCCACCGGCCGGTCATGGTGTGGCTGCACGGCGGCGGGCTCACCGCGGGCGCGGGTGAGGACGTCGTCCCGGACGCCTTCGCCCGCCGCACCGGCACGGTCGTCGTGACCGTCAACTACCGCCTCGGCGCGATGGGTTTCCTCGCCACGCCCGACCTCGACGACGAAGCCCGCGACGGGGTCTCCGGCAACTTCGGGATGCTCGACCAGCAGGCCGCGCTCCGCTGGGTCCGGACCAACATCGGCCGCTTCGGCGGCGATCCACGGAGGGTCACCGTCGCGGGCGAGTCCGCCGGTGGCCGCTCGGTCTGCACCCAGCTGGCCTCGCCGACCGCGCGCGGCCTGTTCCGCGCCGGGATCGTGCAGAGCGGCGCGTACGGCGACTGCGCCGCCCGTACCCACGAGGCGGCGGTCGACCAGGGCCGGACCTTCCTCGCCCGGCTGGACTGCGCGGACGTGGCCTGCCTGCGCGGCAGACCGGCCGAGGAGATCCTCGCCGCCCAGGCGGGCCTGAACTGGGGCCCCGTCGTCGGCGGTGCCTTCCTGCCCGTGCAACCGGCCCGGGCCTTCGCCGAGGGGGCGGCGGCCGGCGTGCCGGTCCTCAACGGCGCCAACCAGGACGAGGGCCGGCTCTTCGCGTTCGCCCGCTTCGACGGGGCCGGTGCCCCGCTCACCGCCGAGCGGTACCCGACCGTCATGCGCACCGACTTCGGCGACCGCGCCCTGGAGCGCTACCCGCTGTCCGCCCACCCCTCGCCGACCGTCGCGTACGCCACCGCCCAGGGCGACCAGGGCTTCGCCTGCCCCGCGCTACGACTGAACCGGACCCTCGCCGGACGCGGCCCGGTCTACGCGTACGAGTTCGCCGACCGCACCTCCCCGCCCTTCGCCTCGCTGCGCGACCTGGACACGGACTTCGACTTCGGCGCGACCCACGTCAACGAGGTGCAGTACCTCTTCCGCCACTTCGGCCTGGAGTCGCCCCTGAACGCCGAGCAGCGCCGGCTCTCCCGGCAGATGACCGACTACTGGGGCTCCTTCATCCGCGACGGGGTGCCGCGGGTCGCGGGACAGCCCGTGATCCCGGCGGGAGGCGGGAAGATCCTCACCCTCCGGACCGCCGCACAGGGCGGCAACGCACTGAGCACGGCCGTGCACGGTGAGCACCGGTGCGACCTGTGGGACAACCCGTAGGACTCCGTCGCCGTCCGAGTAAGCGGGTAGGCTGCCCCGGCGCGCGCTCCGTCGAGAGCGCGCGCCGGGGGCCCCGAGATCCGCCAGACCCACATGATCCGCCTGCACGGGAGGAACCGGCTTTGCACGTCCAGGAGTGGCTCGAAACAGTGCCTCCGCTCGCCATCTACCTGTTGGTGGGGCTGGTCATCGGCCTGGAGAGCCTGGGCATCCCGCTGCCGGGCGAGATCATCCTGGTCTCCTCCGCGCTGCTCGCGTCCCAGCACGGAGAGATCGACCCGTTCGTCCTCGGCGCCTGCGCCACCGCCGGCGCGATCATCGGCGACTCGATCGGCTACGCCATCGGCCGCAAGGGCGGGCGCCCACTGTTGGCCAAGCTCAACCGGCGGTTCCCCAAACACTTCAGCGAGAGCAACATCGCCGTCGCCGAGCGCTCCTTCGACCGGTGGGGCATGTGGGCCGTCTTCTTCGGCCGCTTCATCGCCCTGCTCCGCATCTTCGCCGGGCCCCTCGCCGGTGTCCTGCAGATGCCCTACTGGCGCTTCGCCGTCGCCAACGTCCTCGGCGGCATCCTCTGGGCCGGTGGCACCACCGCCGTCATCTACTACGTCGGTGTCGTCGCCGAGGCCTGGCTCAAGCGCTTCTCCTGGCTGGGACTGGTCCTGGCGGTGCTGATCGGCGTCACCTCGATGCTGGTGATCAAGCGCAAGGCGAAGAAGGCGGCCGAGAAGGCGGAAGGCGAAGCCGAGGGGGAGCTGGTGACCGCCGGGGACTAGTCACGCCCGGAAGGGGGGACGGACCGTGTCGACGCCGGTCGACGCCGGTCGACGCCGGTCGACGTCGCCGATGCCGGCCGATGCCTGTCGATGCGGTGGGCGGATCCGCCGCGCGGGCGCCCCCGGTCGCGATCCGGCTGACTGACGGCCCAGGCCCCGTCCCCCTCCTCCGGCCGGCGGACCGTCTACGCCCCGTACTCCTCCTGCGCCTCCCGGTGCGCCTTGGCCAACTCCGTGTAGTGCGTGCCGTTCAAGGTCACCAACTCCCGCTCCTCGTCGGTGAGTGGCCGCTTCACCTTCGCCGGCACCCCCGCCACCAGCGACCCGGGCGGCACCCGCATCCCCTGCGGCACCAGGGCCTGCGCGGCGACCAGGGACCCCGCGCCGATCACCGCGCCGTTCAGCACGGTCGCGCCCATCCCGATCAGACAGTCGTCCTCGACGGTCGCCCCGTGCACCACAGCGTTGTGCCCGATCGACACCCGCGCGCCGATCGAGACGGGAAAACCGGGATCGACGTGCAGCGTGCAGTTGTCCTGCACGTTGGCGTCCGCGCCGATGACGATCGGCTCGAACTCGGCCCGCAGCACCGCCCCGTACCAGACGCTCGCCCCCGGCCGCAGGGTCACGTCGCCGATCACCGTCGACGTGGGGGACACGAACGCGGCCTCCTCCACCTCCGGCTTCTTGCCGCCGAACGTCGTGATCAGGGCCCGCTGCCGGTTCATCGCCGCCTCCAGATGCTGGGTGAAGATCAGTCCTCACCCGCACCGTAAGCCATGGGGTGCGCGTCGCGTGGGGTGAAGATCACAGCCGTACGACGTCATGCGGGTGCCGCCCGGTGAGTACCGTGAGCGGGTGCCGAAGAAGAACACGTTCTCGTCCTGGTCGGGCCGCCTCGTGCAGCGCGCCGTCCACGCGGGCTGGGCGTGGCTGCAGCGCACGGGGTCGGTGACGGCGGAGCGGCCCGGCCGCTTCCGCTTCGGCGCGATGGGAACGGGTACCAGGCTGGCCTTTCCCCTCGGCACCGTCTTCGGCGAGCCGTGGATCCACCTGGGCTCCCACTGCATCATCGGCGAGCAGGTCACCCTGACCGCCGGACTGATGCCCGATCTGGACCTCGGCGCGGAACCGATCCTGCGCATCGGGGACGGGGTCGTGCTCGGGCGGGGCAGCCATGTCATCGCCGACACCACCGTCACGATCGGCAGCGACTGCTACTTCGGGCCGTACGTGTACGTGACCTCCACCAACCACTCGTACGACGACCCGCACCAGCCGATCGGCAAGCAGTGGCCCCGTATGGATCCGGTGTCGATCGGACCCGGCTGCTGGATCGGCACCGGCGCGGTGATCCTGCCGGGGGCGCGGGTCGGGCGCAACGTGGTGGTCGCGGCGGGGGCGGTGGTGCGCGGGGTGGTGCCGGACCACTCGGTGGTGGCCGGGGCGCCCGCGCGGGTCGTGCGCCGGTGGGACCCGGTGGAGGGGTGGCAGCCGCCGATCCGGACACCCGCGCCGGTACCGATCCCCGACGGGGTCACCCCGGAGCAGCTGCTGGCGCTCGCCGAGTGGGACGCGGAGGGGGCGGGGGAGTCCGCCCAGCGGCCCTGAGGGGGCGCGGTCCTCGCAGTACAGTTCGGTGAACGTCGGGTGCGCCCCACCTCGTTCGTCGTGTTGGACTCTGTCACTGAGATATTGGACGGAACGTGTCGGATCTCGACCTGCTGACCCAGTCCCTGGCGCGGAACGTCAAGCGCTGGCGCACCGAGCGGGGGTTCACCCTGGACACGCTGGCGGCTCGCGCCGGAGTCAGCCGCGGGATGCTCATCCAGATCGAACAGGCCCGCACCAATCCCAGTCTCGGAACCGTCGTCAAGATCGGCGACGCCCTCGGTGTCAGCATCACCACCCTGCTCGACTACGAACAGGGGCCCAAGGTCCGGGTCGTGCCCGCCGAGCAGGTGGTCCGGCTGTGGCACACCGAGACGGGCAGCTACAGCAAACTGCTGGCCGGCACGGAGGCGCCCGGCCCGCTGGAGATGTGGGACTGGCGGCTGATGCCGGGCGAGGGCAGCCGGTCGGACCCGCACCCCGTGGGCACCGTCGAGATCGCCCATGTCACGGCGGGCGAGCTGACCCTCACCGTGGACGGCGCCGAGTACCGGGTCCCGGCCGGCGCGAGCGTCACCTTCGAGGCGGGCGCGGCCCACGAGTACGCCAACCGCGGCGACGTGCCGACCGAGATGGTGCTCACGGTCTCGGTGCCGGCGGTGCACTGAGGCACCGGATCAGGGCGTCCACGGGGCTTTGTTACCGTGCGGCCCATGCGCGCACCCATCGGAGACTTCGACCACGCCACCCCCGCCCCCGACTGCCTGGACGACCTCGTCCGCCCGGTCGCCGACGCCGTACGCGACTGGTCCGGCAGTGTGCCCGCCGACCAGCTCCTGTACGTCGAGACGGACCCCGCGTGGGCCGACACGGCGGTGTTCGTCCAGCACTACGGGCAGGACCTGCTCGAACAGTCCGCGAACTGCGTGGTCGTCGCGGGCAAGCGGGGCGGCGAGTCGAGCCTGGCCGCCTGTGTCGTGCTCTCCACCACCCGCGTCGACGTCAACGGTGTGGTCCGCCGCCAACTGGGCGCCCGCAAGGCCTCGTTCGCGTCGATGGACACCGCCACCGGGGAGACCGGGATGGAGTACGGCGGCATCACCCCCGTCGGGCTGCCCGCCGCGTGGCCGGTCCTGGTCGACTCGGCCGTGGTCGACCTGCCGTACGTCCTGGTCGGCAGCGGACGGCGGCGCGGCAAGCTGCTGGTGCCGGGGAAGGCGTTCGCGGAGCTGCCGAACGCGGTGGTGTTGGAGGGGCTGGGCGTCACGGTCTGAACACTGGCCCGATGCCGATGCCGATGCCGATGCCGATGCCGATGCCGATGCCGATGCCGATGCCGATGCCGACGCCTTGCGGCCGCTGCCTCGCTGTCGCTGCCGGTACGCCGACGTCGGGCCCGGGCGGTGGCCCGGAACCCGACGCGGTGTTGGCTGAGGGCGGGCCTCAGGCGGCGGTGCCCGCCTTGGTGGTGAGCTGGTTCAGGACCTCGGTGAGGCCGGTGACGACCTCGGCGTCGTCGGCCGGGTGGGTCTCGGCGAAGCGGACGACCGAGCCGGGGATGGAGAGCTTGGCCTCCTCCAGGACCGTGGCACCGGCGATGCCGACGGCCTTGCGGGTCTCGTCCTGCGCCCACACGCCGCCGAACTGGCCGAAGGCGGTGCCGACCACGGCGACGGGCTTGCCGGTGAAGGAGCCGGCGCCGTACGGGCGGGACAGCCAGTCGATGGCGTTCTTCAGGACGGCGGGGATGGTGCCGTTGTACTCGGGGGAGAAGAGCAGGAAGCCGTCGGCCTGGCCGGCGGCTTCGCGCAGCCGCGCCGCGGTGGCCGGGAGGGCGGCCTCGTTGTCGATGTCCTCGTTGTAGAACGGGACCTCGGCCAGACCCTCGTACAGCTCGATCTCGACGCCCTCGGGGGCGTGCTTCACGGCGGCCTCGGCGAGCTGGCGGTTGTGCGAACCGGCGCGAAGGCTGCCGACGAGCGCGAGGATGCGTACGGACATGAGCTGACTCCTAGCAAGGATGTGCACGTAGGGAACACGTGAGGCAAAGTCGGCGGACCGGGGCCTGCGGAAAAGCTAAACGGACCGGGGTCCGTTGAAATTTGTAGCAGCTATCCGGACCGGGGTCCACTTGTGTGTGGTGAGCGTTACGCTCTTTTCATGAAAGAGTCGCTGCCGCCCTTTCCGGCGCCTCAGGACCCCGACCCCCTCGACGGACTGCTGAACCTCGACCTCACCGCCTCCGACCGGCCCCGACTGCGCGCGGACGCGGCTCGTAACCGCACGCGGCTGCTGGAGGTGGCAGCCCGGCTCGCGGACGAGTGCGGGGCCGCCAATCTGACCATGGAGGCCGTGGCGACCGCCGCCGAGGTGGGCAAGGGCACCGTCTTCCGGCGGTTCGGCGACCGGTTCGGACTCCTGGTCGCGCTCCTCGACCACCACGAGCGGGAGCTGCAGGCGGCGTTCCTGTCCGGCCCGCCGCCGCTCGGCCCCGACGCGCCCCCCGCCGACCGGCTCCGGGCCTTCGGCGCCGCCGTCATCCGCCACGAGTACGCCCATCGCGACCTCTACCTCGCCGCTCGCGTGGACGCCTCCCGCAGACACGCCAACCCGGCCACGCAGCTCCGCCTCGGCCATCTGTGCATGCTGTTGCGCCGCGCCGGGACGCAGGGCGACATCGAGCTGCTGGCGCAGACCCTGCTGGGCTATCTCGACATCAACCTCGTCGACCACCTGGTGGAGCGCCGCGGGATGTCCCTCGACCGGCTGGAGCGCGGGTGGGGGGACCTCGTCGCGCGGCTGGTCGTGGCGGCGTAGGACAGTCAAAGCGACCGCTTGGTAACTTGGGGGCGGGTGTCGGGGAGGGGCCTCGTACGCCGGGCGGAGCGGGAGGGGCCACATGACCGACACGAACGCGGTGAACGGCGAGAGCGGCGCGAGCGATGCGGGCGGCGTAGGCGGCGCGGGTGGTGAACGCGGCGCGGGGGAACGCGGTGCGGGGGAACGCGGTGCGCGGGAGCCGCACGGTGGGCGCGGACGGGCGGACTTCGCCGGGACCGGCTTCTTCTCCTCCGTGGACGACGTCTCGGCACAGCTTGCCGAAGCGGGCTACCTGGCCTCCACCGCCGTCGCCACCACGGTCTTCCTGGCCGACCGGCTCGGCAAGCCACTGCTGGTGGAGGGCCCGGCGGGCGTCGGCAAGACCGAACTGGCCAAGGCCGTCGCCCAGGTCGGCGCCGCCCGCCTGGTCCGGCTCCAGTGCTACGAGGGCATCGACGAGTCCCGCGCCCTCTACGAGTGGAACCACGCCAAGCAACTGCTGCGCATCACCGCCGGGCGCGACGAGGCCTGGGACGAGACCCGCTCCGACATCTTCAGCGACGAGTTCCTGCTCACCCGCCCCCTGCTGACCGCGATCCGGGGCGACGAGCCGACCGTGCTCCTCATCGACGAGACCGACAAGGCCGACGTCGAGGTCGAGGGGCTGCTGCTGGAAGTGCTGAGCGACTTCCAGGTCACCGTTCCCGAGCTGGGCACGATCACCGCGACCCGACGCCCCTTCACCGTGCTGACCTCGAACGCCACGCGTGAACTCTCCGAGGCGCTCCGCCGCCGCTGCCTCTTCCTCCATCTCGACTTCCCCGACGCCGAGTTGGAGCGGCGGATCGTCACACTCAGGGTCCCCGGCCTGGACGACACCCTCGCCGACTCCCTGGTCCGGGTGGTCGGCGCGCTGCGGGAGATGGAGTTGCGCAAGGCTCCCTCCGTCGCCGAGACCATCGACTGGGCGCGCACCCTGCTGGCCCTCGGCGCCGACAGCCTCGACGAGGGCGTCGTCCGGGACAGTCTCGGCGTGATCCTCAAGCACCAGGACGACATCGAGAAGGCCGCGCGGAAGCTGACGCTGGTATGAGCGCCGGGGCCCGCGGCGCGAGCGGTACGACCCCGGCATCCACCCTGCCCGACCGGCTGACCGCGTTCGTACGGGCGTTGCGCGGCCACGGGATACGGATCGGGCCCGGCGAGACGGTGGACGCGGCGGCCGTGCTGGCGGTGCTGGGCCTCGTCGACCGGGAGCGGATCCGGGAGGGGCTGGCGGCGGCGCTGCTGCGTGCCGACCGGCAGCGGGCCGTCTTCGACGCGGCCTTCGAGCTGTACTTCCCGCTCGGCGTGGGGGAGTTGGCGGGGGCGCGGGGCGCGTCGGCCGGGGACCGGGACGAGTTGCGCGAGCGGCTAGCCGCGGCGCTGGCCGCGAACGACACGGCCGCGCTCACCCGGCTCGCCGCCGAGGCCGTGGAACTGTTCGGCCGCTACGGCTCCCCCGGCTCGGACGGCTGGTCCGCCCACCAGACGCTGGACCGCCTCCGACCGCAGACGCTGCTGGCACGGATCCTGGCGGATGCGCGGGCGGGAGGGGTCGGTGGGGCCGGTGGCGGAGTCGGCGGTGGCCTCCGTATGGGGTTCGGTGGGGGTCTCGCCCTCGGCTCGGGGGCGGCCGGAGCGGGAGGGGGCTCCGGGGCCGGGCTCGGGGCGGGCGGGTTCACCGAGCGGTTGGACGCCGATGAGATCCGGCGCCGGATCGAGGACTTCCGCGACCGGGTGCGTACGGAGGCGCGGCGGCGGGTCGCCGAGCGCCGGGGCGCGGAGATGATCGCCGAGCGGGGCATCGCGCCGAGCGCCGACCAGGTCGACTTCCTCGTCGCCAACCGTGAGCAACTCGTCGAACTGCGCCGTACCGTCCAGCCGTTGGCCCGTAAGCTCGCGACCCGGCTGGCCGCCAGGCGACGCCGGGCCGCGCGCGGTCAGATCGACATCCGGCGCACGCTACGGCGCTCGCTGTCCACCGGGGGCGTGCCGTTGCGCCCCGCCTATCGACGGCACCGGCCGGCCCGCCCGGAGATCGTGCTGCTCTGCGACGTGTCCGGGTCGGTCGCCGGGTTCGCGAACTTCACGATGCTCCTGGTGCAGGCGATGCGGGACCAGTTCAGCAAGGTGCGGGTCTACGCGTTCGTCAACCGCGTCGACGAGGTCACCCGCCTCGTCACCACCGGGCAGGCCGATCCGGCCGAACTCGGCCGCCGGATCGCCACCGAGGCCGCGATCACCGGGTGGCACGGCAGCAGCGACTACGGGGCCGCGCTCGGTGAGTTCGCCGAGCGCCATCTCGACGCCGTGGGGCCCCGTACGTCGGTGATCGTGCTCGGGGACGCCCGCACCAACGGGTTCGACCCCAACGCGGAGGCCCTGCGGCGCATCGTGGCCCGGGCCCGCCGCGTCCACTGGCTGAACCCCGAGACGCCGAGCACCTGGGGGATCGGTGACTCCGCCGCCCCGGTCTACGCCGAGATCGTCGACATGCACACCTGCCGGAACGCGCGACGGCTCGGGGAACTGGTGACGCGGTTGCTGCCGGTGTGAGGGGTCACCCCCGGCCGGTGTCGATCACGCAGAAGCGGTTGCCCTCCGGGTCGGCGAGGACGACGAAGTCGGCGTCCTCCGGGTAGTCGTCCCAGTCGACGCGCCGCGCACCGAGGCCCACCAGCCGCTCGACCTCGGCCGCCTGGTCCTCCGCGTTCCCCGCGTAGAGGTCCAGGTGCACCCGCGGCCGGTCCTGCACCGGAGTCTCGCTGAGGCCCAGGGAGAGCTGCGCGCCCACACCCCGTGGATGCACCAGGACGACCCAGTCGTCCTCCGGCTCCTCGCGGGGGACGTACCCGAGAGCCTCCCCCCAGAACGCGGCCGCCCGCCGCACGTCGGACGCGCCCAGCACCACGGATCCGATTCTCAGCATGGTCCGATTCTCGCCCCTGCGGATCCCTCGCCCTGCGGCGATGCTGGAAAGAGGCCTCGACCTCAGGAGGTGCGCCCATGTTCCGCACCGTCACCGTGGGCATCGACGGTTCGCGCGAGAGCCTCGCCGCCGCCGAGTGGGCGGCCCGGGAGGCACGGCTGCGCGCACTGCCGCTGCGCCTGCTCAACGTCTGGGAGATGGTCCCCGAGCCGATGGGGCGGGCCCCGGCGCTGGGGGAGGAGGCGGAGGCGGGAGCGGAGACAGTGGCGGAGCCGGGCGTCGGGCAGGTGCTGCGGGAGGCGGCCGACGGGATCCGGCTGCGCCATCCCGGCGTCGACGTCGGGGTCGAGCAGTTGACGGGGCGGGCGTCGGAGGAGCTGGTGAAGGCGGCTCCGGAGGCCGAGCTGATGGTCCTCGGCTCCCGGGGGCTGAGCGGGCTCGCCGGCTTCCTGCTCGGTTCCGTGGGACTGCACGTGGTCGCGCACGCCGAGCGGCCGGTCGTCCTCGTACGGGCGGGGGAGCGGGCGGAGGACGAGCACGCCCCGGGTCCGGCCGGGGCCCCGGTCACGGCGACGCCGTTCCGGCCCGTCGTGCTCGGCGTGGACCTCGCGCACCCGGACCACACCCTGATCCGGTTCGCCTTCGAGGCGGCCGCCGTGCGCGGGACAGCGCTGCGCATCCTCCACGACTGGAGTCCGCCGCCCCGCTCGGGCCTGCGGGAGAGGCCCGGCCTGGCCGCCGATCTCGACGCCGACCTGGGCCGTGCGGACGCCGCCGGGCTGAGCGACGCACTGCGGCCCTGGCGGCTGGAGTATCCGTCCGTCGAGGTGGTGGAGGAGTCACGGCGCGGAAAGGCCGCCGACCATCTGCTGGAGGCATCCCTGGAGGCCTCCCTGGTCGTCGTCGGGCGGCACGTCCGCCGCTCGCCGCTGGGGGCGCACATCGGTCCGGTCGCCCACGCGGTGCTGCATCACGCCGGGGTACCGGTAGCGGTCGTTCCACACGATTGAGGCTCCGGGTGAGGCTCCGGAGCCGTTAAGACCCGTCGATATCGATCACAAGGTGACCAAAGGCAGTCCTAGAATGCCCTCTTGCGGTCGCACGCCACCGACGTCCTGTCGCGGTCCGGTCCGTGCGGTTGGAAACGGGGGGTTCGGTGGGGGAAAGAGCGGTGCCTGCGGGCTTATTACGGTTCCTCGTGCTGCGGGCGTGGGCGTACCGCGTGCTCCTCGGTGCCGTGCTGCTGACCGTGCTGCTGACCACAGCCGTACTGGCAGCGCTCACCGCCTACTCGGGCGCGATGGGCGACGCGGCGCTGCGGCGGTCGCTCGCCGAGCAGCGCACCGCCGCCGAGGCCGCTCTGGTGCTCAAGGCCGACGTGCCCGCCGAGGAGCGGCAGGCGGCCGACGAGGCCGTGCGGGCGGGGGCCCGTACCGTCTTCGACGGGCTGCCCGTGCGGGTACGGACCCTGCTGCGGTCCGGTCCCTACGCCCTGCCGGGGGCGCTGCGGCCACCCTCCGAGCGGGGCGAAAACCCGAACCTCACCTACTTCGCGGCCCTGGACCGCACTCAGGTGCGGACCGTCGCCGGGCGGCTCCCCCGTGAGGCGGTGACCGCCGGGCCCCTCGAGGTCGCCCTGCCGCAGAGCGCCGCCAAGCGACTGGGGGTGGCGCCCGGCACCCGGCTGACCGTCACCGACCAGCTGGACGGCCCGGCGGTACCCGTGCTGATCACCGGCCTGTACCGGCCGGTGGACGTCCGGGCGCCCTACTGGCGGCTGGACGACCTGGGCGGCCGCGGCGTGAAGGCGTCGAGCTTCACGACGTACGGCCCCCTGCTGACCGCCGCGGGCGTGCCCGCGTCGGGCCGGGTGAGTGTCGGCGCCTCGGGCTGGCTGGTCTCCGCCGACTACTCCTCGCTGACGACGGACCGGATCGGCCCACTGCGCGAGGCGGCCCGCTCGGGGAGCGCCGAGCTGCGCGAGCGCCCCGCGCTCAGCAGCGCGACCGTGGCGGACACCGCCCTGCCCGAGGTCCTGGACCGCGTCGAACGCTCCCTGCTCGTCACGCGTGCCGGCCTGCTGATCGTCGCCGGTCAGCTCGGACTGCTCGCGGCCTGCGCCCTGTTGCTCGTCGCACGCCTGCTCGACTCCGACCGTATGGCCGAGACCCGGTTGCTGCGTGCGCGCGGTGCCACCCGCGCCCGGCTCGCGGGCCTGGCCGCGCTGGAGGCCCTGCTGATCTCCGTCCCGGCCGTGGTGCTGGCGCCGCTGCTGGCGGGGCCGTTGACACGGCTGCTGGTCGCGCGGGGCGCGCTCGGCCGGACCGGGGCGCGTGTCGACCTGCCGGCCGGGGGCCGACCCGAGGTGTGGGCGGTCGCCGCGGGCGTGGCCGCCCTGTGTGCGCTGGCGGTGGCCGTCCCGGCATGGCGGGCGTCCCTCGCGGACGCCGTCCCGACGCGGGCGAGGGCGCTGCCCGCCTCGCTGCGCGCCGGGGCCGACGTCGGGTTGCTCGCCGTCGCCGGTGTCGCCTTCTGGCTGCTCGGCAGCCAGGACTCCGGCGCCGTCACCGCCGACCGCGAGGGGGTCCTCGGCGTCGACCCGCTGCTGGTCGTGGCGCCCGCCCTCGTCCTGCTCGCCGGAACGGTCCTGGTGCTGCGGCTGCTGCCCCTGCTGGCGCGTGTCGGCGAGCGACTGCTGACCCGTGGGCACGGGCTGACCGCCGCCATGGTCGGCTGGCAGTTCAGCCGCCGCCCCATGCGAGGGGCCGGGCCGGTGCTGCTCCTGGTCATCTCCGTGGCGCTGGGCGTGGTGGCGATCGGGCAAGACGCGTCCTGGCGTCGTTCCCAGGCCGACCAGGCCGACTTCCGCGCGGGCGCCGAGGTGCGTGTCCTGGGCTCCGGGGGCGGCGTGGTGGGCCGTACGGACGTCTACGCGGACCTCCCGCACGTGGACGCGGTCGCCCCGGCGGTCCGCGGCACGATGTCGCTCTCCGGCAGCCGCAAGGCGACCGTCGTGGCCCTGAACACGAGGGAGGCCGCCGGGTCGGTGCTGGCGCGGCCCGATCTGACGGACGGTCCGCTGCTCGCCGGGCTCGCGCCACGCGGAGCGCCCGCGGGCGTCGACATACCCGAGCGCACCACCCGGCTCACCCTGACCGCCGCCCTGCACAGCAGCACGCCGGGGACGGAGGCGGACGTCGCGCTCACGGTGCGGGACCGGCACGGAACCTCCTACGAGTTGCCGTCCGGCCACCTCCCCGCCGACGGCCGCCCGCACCGGCTGACCCCGGACCTGGCCGGCGCCCGGGGCCCACTGGCGCTGACCGGGCTCCGACTGAGCACGACGCAGCCGACCGAACGCCCGCACCGGCACCGCCTGGTCCTCGGCGCGCTCACGGCGACCACGGGCGACGGCGACGTCCGGGGGCTGACCCTGCCGACGAAGTGGACGAGCGCGATCGAGGCCGACCCGGGCGCCGCCCCGCCCGAGGACGACGCCCGGCCGGCCCTCCCCGAACTCACCTCGACGGCACCCGTCACCCTCACGTACAGCACCGGGTACCAGCTGTCCGACCTCCTGTCGCCCGCCCTGCCGCTGGAGGTCCGGCTCAACGTCGTCCAGCCCGCCGCGCCCGAGATCGTCGCGGTCGCCACCGACCGGTACCTCGACGCGTCCGGAGCGCGCGAGGGGCAGCGCGTGGAGGTGACGTTCGACGGCCGCTCCGTCCCCGTACGCATCGTCCGCACCGCGAGCGCCCTGCCCACCACGGAAGCCACCGCACAGGACGGCGGTGCCCTGCTGGTCGACCTCAGGGCCGTCAACGAGGTCCTCCAGGCCCGCAACGGAACCAGCCTGAAGCCCACCGAGTGGTGGCTGAGCACGGCCGCGCCCGGTGCCACCGCGGCGGCCGTGCGCGCGCTGCCCGACGTCGACCCGGAGCAGGTGACGGTGCGCGACGAACTGGCGGCGAAGCTGCGGGGCGACCCGTTCGGGGCGGGCCCGGAAGCCGCGCTGGTCGCGGCGGCGGCGGTGACGGTGCTCTTCGCCTCGCTCGGCTTCGCGGTGAGCGCGGCAGGGGCGACGCGCGCCCGGGACGGCGAGTTCGCCGTGCTGCGCGCCCTGGGGACACCACGCCGCCGGCTGGCCCGGCTGGTCGCCGTTGAGCACGGCGTACTGGTGACCCTGGCGCTGCTGGTCGGCACGGCACTGGGCACGGTGCTGACGCACGCGCTGGTTCCCCTCGTCGTCCTGACCCAGGAGGCCACCCGGCCGATCCCGCCGGTGCTGGTCGAGCTGCCGCTCGGGCGGCTGACCGCCCTGCTGGCCGCCCTCGCGGCGGGCCCCGCCCTCGTGACCCTGGCCCTCGCCCTGCGACGGGCGAGACCCGTGACGGCTCTCCGGGACGAGGTGACGCAGTGACCCCCGAGCCGACGCCCCGTCGCGACCGAAGGACGAAGACACCCGAGTCGACGCCCCCTCGCGACGGAAGGACGAAGGCGACGCCCCGTCGGGACGGCGGGACGAAAACGTTGCCCCCTGGGAACACGGGCACGAACGCGTCACACCCGCGCGTACGGGCCGGGTTGCGGACCCGGCTGAGGGCCTTCGCCGGTACGTCCGTGGCCCTTGCACTGCTGGTCGCCGTGACCGCGGCGCTGGCCGCCGCGTATCCCCGCGCCGTCGACCGGTACGCGGACGCGGGCCTGCGCCGGGCCGTCGAGCAGGCGCTGCCCGACCAGACGACCGTGCAGACGCGGGTCCCGCTGCCCTGGATGGACTCCGTCGAGGAGACGGAGGCCGCCCTGCGTGTCGGTCCGCTCGCCAAGGCGCGGGCCGAGATCCTCGCCACCGCCGAGGCGCCGCTGGTTCCCGACCCCGCGCAGTCGTCGTACGGCGTACGCACGACCGTCCCCATGGAGGCGTCCGACCCCTGGCTCCCGCAGCCCGGCGGCCGCCCCGCCCAACTGGTGCTCGCCGCCCAGCAGGAGCTGGCCTCCCACGCCCGGCTCAGCGCGGGCCGGCTGCCGCGCACCACGGGCGCGCCGGTGACCGCGGCGACCGCGCGGGTCGAGGCCGCCGTCACCGTGGAGACCGCCCGCACGCTCGACATCCGGGTGGGCTCGGTGATCCACCTACCGGGCTCGGCACGCGCCCCGCTCGCCGTCCGGATCACCGGGATCGTCGTCCCCCGCGTGCCCGAGGGCGCCTACTGGTCGGCACTGCCGGTGCTGCGCACCCCCGCGCTGAGCCGCCGCCCCGACCTCCCGCCGACCGACGTCCACTGGCTCGGCGGCCTGCTGCTCGCCCCCGACGCCGGCCCGGTCCTCCTGGGCACCCCGGGCCGCCCGCAGCGGTACTGGAACGTGGCCCCGGACATCGACACCCTGCGCGGCCACGACCTCGACCGGCTGGTGTCCGCCGTGGCCGCCCTGGAGTCGGGGCCGGGAGTGCAGCGACTGCGGACCGTCGTCGACGCCGGCCTGGAGGCCGAGACCAATCTCGACGAAGTCTTCGCGGACCACGCCCGACTGCGGTCGGGAATCGCCCCGTTGCTGCTCCTGGCGGCCGTCGGGACCGGCAGCCTCGCCGTGATCGTCCTGGCCATGGCCGGCGGTGTGGCAGCCGACCGGCGCCGCGCGGAGCTGGCCCTGCTGCGGGCCCGCGGCGCCTCCCTGCCCGGCCTGGCCGCCCGGCTGCTGGCGGAGACGGCGGCGGTGGCCGTACCCGCCGGCGCCCTCGGACTGACCGCCGCACTGCTCGTCCTGCCCGGTGCCCGTACCGCGCCCGCCCTGGCCGCCGCCCTCACCGTCACCCTGCTCGCCTGCGTCGCGCTCCCCCTGCGCGCCCTGGTGGCACACCGCACGGTACGGATGCACGACGGGCGGGAGGACCTCGCCGACACCCCGCCCTCGCGGCGCCGCACGGTGGCCGAACTGACCGTCCTGGTGATCGCGGTGGGGGCGGTCGCCGCGCTGCGCCGACAGGGATCCGGCAGCACCGCTCTGGTGGCCGCCGCCCCGCTGCTGACGGGCGTGGTCGCGGCTCTGCTGCTGGCCCGCCTCCACCCCTGGCCGCTGCGTGCGCTGAGTAGGGCGACCACACGCATGCGGGGCCTGGTGGTCCCGCTGTCACTGGCCCAGGTGGCCCGCGCCCCCGGCTTCGCCGTACTGCCCCTGCTCGCCCTGCTCAGCGCCCTGACCACGGCCGCGTTCGGCGGCTCGGTCCTGGCGGGCGTCACAGCGGCCCGCGACCAGGCCGCCCTCGCCCACGTGGGCGCGGACGGCCGCATCGAGACCACCGCCGGTGAACTCCCCCGCACCCTGCCCGACCGCGTGCGCCGGCTGCCCGGCGTACGGGACGTGGCGGAAGCGAACGTCACCTACGACGCGAAGCCGCAACAAGGCAGTCAGCTGCTGCCGCTGGCCGGTGTGGACCCCGACGCCTACGCGGACCTTTCCCGCCGCACGGGGCTCGGTCCGTTCGACGCGGCGAGCCTCCGGCAGGCGGACGCCGGTACGACGGGCGGCGGTACGACCGACGCCGGTACGACGGGCGGCGCCGACCGGCCCCTGCCCGCGCTGGCCTCGCCCCGTGTGGCCGACGAGTACGGCCCCGGCCCCTACTCCGTCCTGCTCCCGGACGGCACCTCCGTCACCGTCCGCGTCGTCCTGGTCCGGGACCGCACCCCGGCCGTGTCCGGCGACGACTTCCTGGTCGTGGACCGTGCCGGCCTTCCCCGCGGGGCGGTGCGGGCGACGACCCTGCTGCTGACCGGCGACGCCCTGAACGGCCGGGAGCTGCGCTCGACGGCGCGGGGCACAGCGGCAACGGTCCGGCTGCGCTCCGAGGAACGCACGCGCCACGTCGACTCACCACTGCAGTCCGGCGCGGAACGCCTGTACGGAGTCGCGGTCGCCGCCGGCGCCGGGTACGCGGTCCTCGCGCTCGTCCTGACCGTGCTGCGCACCGCGCCCGCACGCGGCGCCCTGCTCGCCCGGCTGCGCACGATGGGCATGACCCGGTCCCAGGGCCGCCGACTACTGATCCTCACCGCCCTGCCGCAGGCGTTCCTGGCCGCCGCCGGCGGCGTGCTGACCGGCTGGGTCGCCATCCACCTGCTGTCGCCCGGCGTCGACATCACGACCATCGCCCTGGCCTCCCCGTCCGGCGTCGAGGGGGCCGTGCTGCGCACCGATCCGCTCTCCCTGGCGGTGCCGGCTCTCGCCGTGCTGCTCCTGGCCGTCGGTGTGCCCGCCGGCCAGGCCTGGTGGACCGGCCGACGTGGCTCGGTGCGCGAACTGAGGCTGGGTGACACGTAGACAGTGACCAGAACGTCGAGAACAAGCGCCCTCCGGCACCGGCCCGTGCCCCTCCGACCGCCCAGGAGCAGCCGATGACCAGCAGCCCGACCTTCCACGAACTCGCCGACCGCGCCCTCGCCGCGCGCGACGCCGCCGCCTACGGCCAGGACGCCCTGATCAGCTGCGACCGGCTGGTGCGGATCTTCACCGCCGACGGTGTGGAGGTCCAGGCCCTGCAGGGCCTGGACCTCCTTGTCCGCGAGGGAGAGCTGCTGGCCCTGGTCGGCGCCTCCGGCAGCGGCAAGTCCACCCTCATGAACATCCTGGCCGGACTGGACAGACCCACCGCCGGCGCCACCCGTGTCGCCGACCACGACCTGGTCACGATGTCCTCCAAGGAACGACTCGCCTACCGTCGCGGGACCGTCGGCTTCGTCCGGCAGCAGACCTCCCAGAACCTCCTGCCCTATCTCACCGCCGCACAGAACGTCGCACTGCCCCTGCAGTTGGCTCGCGCCCGGGGCGGGCGCCGAACCCGGGCCGAGCGCGTCATGGAACTCCTCGGCCTGCTGGGCGTCGCCGAGTGTCGCGACCGCCGACCGCACGAGATGTCCGGGGGCCAGCAGCAGCGCGTCGCCCTCGCCGTCGCCCTCGCCAACGATCCCGCGGTACTGCTCGCCGACGAGCCCACCGGCGAACTCGACTCCCACACCGCCGAACAGGTCTTCGCCGCGTTCCGCACCGCCAACGAGGAGTTGGGGACCACCATCGTGATCGTCACCCACGACCAGTCCGTCGCCGGTGAGGTCCGCCGTACGGTCGCCATCCGGGACGGCCGCACGGCGACGGAGGTCCTGCGCCACAGCGAGGTCGACTCCGCCACCGGCCAGGAGAGCCTGGTCGCCCGCGAATACGCCATGCTCGACCGGGCCGGCCGTCTCCAACTCCCCGCCGAGTACACCCGGGCCCTGGGGATGCGCGACCGCGTCGCCCTGGAACTGGAGCCCGACCACATCGCCGTCCGTCCGGACGACGCCCGGAACGACCGCCACGGCCGGGGCCCGGCCGAGTGACAGTCGGGGCTCCGGGACGAACCCGGCGCCGACCCTAGGACTCGGACTCGGTGATCCGGCCGTCCTTCAGCTCCAGCACACGATTGGCGAGGTCGAGCAGGGTCGTGTCATGGGTGGCCACGAGAGCCGTGATCCGCTCGCTGCGGACGACCGCGCGCAGCAGTTCCATCACGGAGTGCCCGGTCTCCGCGTCCAGTTGGCCGGTCGGCTCGTCGGCGATGAGGATCGAGGGACTGTTGGCCAGGGCACGGGCGATCGCGACCCGCTGGCGCTGCCCGCCCGACAACTCGCCCGGGCGCTGCGCGGCATGGTCCGCGAGCCCCACGAGGGACAGCAGCAGTTCGACGCGCTCCCGCCGCTCGCGCGGGTCCGCCTTGCGCAACCGCAGGGGTACGCCCACGTTCTCGGCGGCCGTGAGGATGGGGATGAGCCCGAACGACTGGAAGACGAAGCCGATCCGCTCCCGGCGCAGGGCGAGAAGGGCGTCCTCGCCCTGGTCGCGAAGGTCCAGCCCGTCGATGGTGACGTGTCCGCCGTCCGGTTCGTCCAGACCGCCGACGATGTTGAGCAGGGTGGTCTTGCCCGAGCCCGAGCGCCCCTTGAGGGCGACGAGTTCCCCCTGAGGGACCTCGAAGGAGACACCGCGCAGGGCGTGGACGGCGCCGGCGCCCCGACCGTACGACTTGTGCACATCCGCCACCCGCAGCATGGCAGCGGTCACCGCCTGGCCCATCACGCCCCCCGTGTGCTCCCCGATTCCGCAGCGTACGAGTGTCTCACCCGACGGAACGCCCGGCCAGGCCCGATCACCGTCCCAGGTGTGGGATCTCGATCGCCGGGCAGCGGTCCATGACCATGTCCAGGCCGGCCTCGCGGGTGCGGTGGTAGGCCTCCTCGTCGATGACACCCAGCTGGAACCAGACCGCCTTGGCGCCGACGCGGGCCGCCTCGTCGGCGACGGGCCCGGCCAGGTCGCTGTTGACGAAGACGTCGACGACGTCCACCGGGAAGGGGATGTCGGCGAGGGAGGCGTATCCCTGCTCGCCGTGGACCGGCTCGGCCTTGGGGTGCACCGGGACGACACGCTTGCCGTAGCGCTGGAGGACCTCCGCGACGCCGTACGCCGCCCGGTCGCGGTTGGTCGACAGGCCGACGACCGCCCAGGTGTCGCCGAGTTCCGTCAGGATCTTGCGGATCGTGGCCGGGTCGCCGTACATGTTCCGTCTCCTCTGTCCGTCAGTTGTCTGTCAGCCAGTCAGCCAGTCAGCCAGTCAGCCAGTCAGCCAGTCAGCCAGCCAGTCAGCCAGTCAGTCGGTCCGTCTGTCCGTCTGTCCGTCTGTCCCGTGTGCCCGTCCGTGCCCGCCTGTTCGGTGCGCGAGCGCCCGGTGGCGGGCCTGCCTGCGCCAACAGCGTGCGGTGTCCGGCGATTCCCGGCGCCGCCCCCTCAGGGCACGCGCACCGCGGCGCGCCGACCGGAAGCGTGTCCTCCGCACTGCGTTCGACCGCTTCCGCGCCTACGCTCACCCCGTGCTGCGTATCACCGACGCCCGGACCGGCCAGCCCGCCGAGATCCACAGGGCGCTCACCCGGGTCCATGCCCACGTGCCGGGGGAGGACACCACGGCCCTGCGGGTCCTGCTGGTCGCCGACGTCCTCGCCCGTGCCCTGGAACTGGGCGGGAGCCCCGTCCTCCTCGTCGCCGACCCGCCCGCCGCGCTGCGGCGGCGCGCCGACGACCTCGGCGTCCGGCCGAGCGAGACCACCGCGACGAGGGGCGGCGGGCGGGAGCTGCGCGTGACCGGCTCGGGGGAGGGGGAGCCGGGGGACGGCGATCACGGGCCGGGCGCCGACGACGGTGATGTCCGTGCCGGCACGGACATCACGGTCGAGGTCGCCCCGGTGAGGGGGGCCGAGGCGTCAGTCGCGTCGGGCACCACCCTCCGGTTCGCCCTGCTCACCCACCCTCGGCGCGTCCCCGTGACCCTCGACGCCACCGCGCTCACGGAGGCCGCCGACACGCTCGACCACTGGCGCACGGCGGTCGCCGCGTGGGCGACGCGACCGTCACGGCCGGTTCCCGAGCCCGTACGGCAGGCCCTGCGCGCGGCCTGGGAGGACGACCTCGACGTACCCGCGGTGCTCGACGTACTGCGGGACGTGGAGGGTGCGCGGGACGTGCCGGACGGGGCGCGGTTCGAGACGTACGCCTACGCCGACCGGCTCCTCGGGCTGGAGCTCACCCGGCAGATCGGAGCATCGGCATGATGGCGCGCGCCGGAGCGGGCCCGCTGCGCAGACTGATCGTCCTGCGGCACGCCAAGTCCGCCTGGCCGGTGGGCGTCCCCGACCACGAGCGGCCGCTGGCGCCCCGGGGACGCCGTGACGCCCCCGCCGTCGGGCGCGCCCTCGCCGAGGCGGACTGTCTGCCCGACCTGGCCGTCTGCTCCACGGCCGTACGGGCCCGTCAGACGTGGGAACTGACCGCCGCGGAGTGGGGCACGCCGCCCCCCGTACGGCACGACGAGCGGGTGTACGCGGCCGAGGTGCCCGAGTTGCTGGAGGTGGTGCGCGAGACCCCCGACCATGTGCGGACGCTGCTCCTCGTCGGCCACAACCCGGGGTTGGAGGAACTCGTCCTCGACCTGGCCGGAGACGCCCTGGACGACGCGCTGGACGACGTGCGCACCAAGTTCCCCACCTCGGCGATCGCCTTCCTCTCCTGGCACGGAGAGACCTGGGCCGCGCTCGCGCCGGGCACGGCCCTGCTGACGGACCTGATCGTGGCCAGGGGCCGGAAGGACACGAGGGGAGTGAGGGGAGTGAAGGGCGCGAAGGGTGAGAAGGGCGCCTGATCGGCTCCCGTAGGGCGTCCCGCGTCCCCGCCGGCGCCCCGGCCGAACGCCCCGTGCCGGCGTGCGCCGGCGTGCGCATAGGCTGGCCGGATGCAGGACGAGTACCGCACCGTCGCCCGCGCCGGAGTGCACGAGACCGAGGTCAACCGCTCCCGTTTCCTGTGCGCGCTCGCCCCTGCGGCCACCGAGCAGGAGGCGCAGGACTTCGTCGCGGCCGTCCGCAAGGAGCACGCCGACGCCACGCACAACTGCTTCGCCTACGTCATCGGCGCCGACGCGGCCGTCCAGCGGGCGAGCGACGACGGGGAGCCCGGCGGCACCGCCGGCGTCCCGATGCTCCAGATGCTGCTGCGCCGGGACATGCGGTACGTCGTCGCCGTCGTCACCCGGTACTACGGCGGGGTCAAGCTGGGCGCGGGCGGCCTCATCAGGGCGTACGGCGGCGCCGTGGGCGAGGCGCTGGACGCGCTCGGCACCCTCACGCGCCGGCGCTTCCGGCTGGCCACGGTGACCGTCGACCACCAACGCGCCGGCAAGGTGCAGAACGACCTGCGGTCCACCGGGCGCGAGGTCCGTGACGTCCACTACGGCGAGGCCGTCACGATCGAGATCGGACTCCCCGACGCCGACGTGGACGCCTTCCGCGACTGGCTCGCCGACACCACCGCGGGCACGGCCGGATTCGAACTCGGCGGAGAGGCGTACGGGGACACCTGAGCGAAAACGCCCCCCACGTCCCCTGAGGGCGGCGGTGTCCGATTCTCGCCGGTCCGCGTTAAATATGTGGACTGAGGGCCTCCGTCGACGGGACACTTCCGACTTCCTAACTCCGGGAGTGTGATGGGGACTACAGAAACGCACGGGTCGACGCCGGGCAGGAGCGCGGTCGTTCTGGCGCTGCACCGCTACGGTCGGGAACTGCTGCGCCTTCGACGACTGGCCCTGCCGGCGCTGCTGCTGCCGGCCGTGGGCAACATCGGCATCCGCTATGTCGCCCCCCTGCTGATCGCCAAACTGGCAGGACAGGCCGCCGACGAAGGCGGTCTCACCCTCGGCTCGGCACTGCCGTACGTGCTGGCCTTCGGTGCGACACTGCTGCTCGCCGAGGCCGTGTGGCGGGTCGGGCAGCACTGCCTGAACCGGGTGGACGCCCTCGGCATGGAACACCTGTACGTGAGCGGCATGGACGAACTCCTCGCCAAGGACGCCGCGTTCTTCCACGACAACTTCGCCGGCTCCCTGACCAAACGGGTGCTGAGCTTCGGCAAGCGCTTCGAGGACTTCGTCGACACGCTGACCTTCCGGATCGTGGGGAGTGTCGTCCCCCTGCTGTTCGGGGCCGTGGTGCTGTGGACCTACGAACCGATGCTCGTCGTCGGCCTCCTGGTGATGATCGCCGTGACCGTGGTGGCCGCGACACCGCTGATCCGCCGTCGGCAGCGGCTCGTCAACGACCGTGAGGCTGCCGTCGCCCGGGTCTCCGGCCACGTCGCCGACAGCCTCGTGAACATGGAGACCATCCGGGCGTTCGCGGCCGAGCGGCGGGAAGCCGAGGAGCACCGCGACCGGGTCGCGGACTCCCGGCGCCTGACGCTGCGGTCGTGGGACTACGGCAATCTGCGCGTCGACACCCTGATCGCCCCCATGTCCGTACTGACCAATGTGCTCGGGCTGTTGGTCGCCATCACCTTCGGGGGCTCCGGCCGGGGAGTGGAGGAGGTCGTCGTCGCCTTCACCTACTACTCCAACGCGACCCAGATCATGTTCGAGTTCAACCAGATCTACCGGCGCCTGGAAACCTCGATGACCGAGGCCGCGCAGTTCACCGAACTGCTGCTGGATCCGCCCACGGTGCTCGACCCCCCGGAGCCCGAACCGCTCGCACCGCGCGACACCGGCGTCCGCTTCGAGACGGTGACCTTCGCCCACGCGGGCGCGAAACCGATCTTCCAGGGACTCGATCTGGACGTACCGGCGGGTGCGCGGATCGGGCTGGTCGGCAGGTCCGGCGGCGGCAAGACCACGCTCACCCGGCTGCTGCTGCGGATGTCGGACATCGACGACGGCCGCATCCTCATCGGTGGACAGGACATCAGCCGCATGCGCCAGACCGACCTGCGCTCACTGATCGCCTACGTCCCGCAGGAACCCGCCATGTTCCACCGCAGCCTGCGGGACAACATCGCCTTCGCCCGGCCCGGCGCCACCGACGAGGAGATCCACGCCGCGGCCGCCGCCGCGCACGTCACCGAGTTCGTCGGCCAGCTTCCCGACGGCTTCGCCACGCTGGTGGGGGAGCGCGGAGTGAAACTCTCGGGCGGGCAGCGCCAGCGCGTCGCCCTCGCCAGGGCCATCCTGCGCGACGCCCCGGTCCTGCTCCTCGACGAGGCGACCAGCGCGCTGGACTCGGAGAGCGAGGTCCTCGTCCAGGACGCCCTGTGGCGGTTGATGGACGGGCGGACCGCCCTCGTGGTCGCCCACCGTCTCAGCACCGTCGCCGGCATGGACCGTCTCGTCGTCCTCGACCGTGGGAACGTCGTCGAGCAGGGCACCCACGAGGAACTGCTCACGGCGAACGGCGCCTACGCCAAACTGTGGCAGCACCAGTCGGGCGGCTTCCTGGGCGAGAGCGCCGAGTCGGACCTCGCGGGACCGGTCGGCGGAGCCGGTCTCGACGGCCTGCCCGCACCGGCCGCGCCCGCCGGTCATGAGGCGGCGGAGCGAGGTGTGTGACGGACCACGTGCCGACAGGCGTTAGCGTGGTCGGTGCTGAGAGCGGGCCGTAGTGGTCCGGTGCCGGGGCCACGGGTGACAGAGGGGGACGCATGCAGGTCGGAGCAGTTTCTTGAGAATTCTGCACACATCCGACTGGCATCTCGGCCGGTCGTTCCACCGGGTGAACATGCTCGGCGCGCAGGCCGAGTTCATCGGTCGGCTGGTCGCGACGGTGCGGGAACGCGACGTGGACGCGGTGGTCGTGGCGGGCGACGTGTACGACCGGGCGGTGCCGCCGCTGGCCGCGGTCGAGCTCTTCGACGACGCCCTGCACCGCCTGGCCGAGCTGGACGTGCCCACGGTGATGATCTCCGGGAACCACGACTCGGCGCGACGGCTCGGCGTCGCGGCGGGCCTCATCGGCCGGGCCGGCATCCATCTGCGGACGTCGGCCTCGGCCGCCGGCACCCCCGTGACCCTCCCGGACGCCCACGGCGGCGTCGCCTTCTACGGCCTGCCCTATCTCGAACCCGCCCTCGTGAAGGACGAGTTCGGGGTCGAGAAGGCGGGCCACGAAGCGGTGCTCGCCGCCGCCATGGACCGGGTCCGGGCCGACCTGGCCGGGCGGCCGGCGGGCACCCGTTCCGTGGTCCTGGCCCACGCCTTCGTCACCGGCGGCGAACCCAGCGACAGCGAGCGGGACATCTCCGTCGGCGGGGTCTCCGCCGTGCCCGCCGGTGTCTTCGACGGCGTCGACTACGTGGCGCTGGGCCATCTGCACGGCAGCCAGACCCTCACCGACCGGGTGCGCTACTCCGGTTCCCCGCTGCCGTACTCCTTCTCCGAGGCCGACCACCGCAAGAGCATGTGGCTGGTGGACCTCGGGGCCGACGGGTCGGTCGAGGCCGAGCGGATCGACTGCCCCGTGCCACGCCCCCTCGCCCGGATCAGGGGGCGGCTGGACGACCTGCTCGCCGACCCGGACCTGGCCCGCCACGAGGAGGCATGGGTCGAGGCCACCCTCACCGACCCCGTCCGGCCCGCCGAGCCCATGGCCCGGCTGTGCGCACGCTTCCCGCACACCCTCAGCCTCGTCTTCGACCCCGAACGGGCCCCCGGCGACCCGGACGTCTCCTACGCCCGGCGCCTCGCCGGCCGGGACGACCAGCAGATCGCCGAGGACTTCGTGGCCCATGTCCGCGGCATCGGCCCCGACGAACACGAACGGACCGTGCTCAGGGACGCGTTCGACGCCGTACGGGCCGACGAGACGGTCCGGGAGGTCGCCCGATGAGGCTCCACCGGCTCGACCTCGCCGCCTTCGGCCCCTTCGGCGGCACCGAGTCCGTCGACTTCGACGACCTCTCGGCCGCCGGGCTCTTCCTGCTGCACGGCCCGACCGGCGCCGGCAAGACCTCGGTCCTGGACGCCGTCTGCTACGCGCTGTACGGCTCGGTGCCGGGGGCCCGCCAGAGCGGCCAGGGCATGAACCTGCGCAGCGACCACGCCGCACCCACGACCCGCACCGAGGTCCGTCTCGAACTCACCGTGGCCGGTCGCCGGTTGGAGGTCACCCGGCAGCCGCCCTGGGAGCGGCCCAAGAAACGCGGCGCGGGCACCACTGTCGAGAAGGCGCAGAGCTGGCTGCGCGAGTACGACGCGGCCGCCGGCTCCTGGAAGGACCTCAGCCGCTCCCACCAGGAGATAGGCGAGGAGATCACCCAGCTCCTGGGCATGAGCCGGGAACAGTTCTGCCAGGTCGTGCTGTTGCCGCAGGGCGACTTCGCCCGGTTCCTGCGGGCCGACGCCGAGGCGCGCGGGCGGCTCCTCGGCCGCCTCTTCGACACCCACCACTTCGCCGCCGTCGAGAAGCGACTCGCCGACCGCCGCCGGGAGACCGAGGCCAGGGTGCGTGAGGGCGACGCGGCACTGCTCGCCGACGCCCACCGGATGCAGCAGGCGGCGGGCGACGCCCCGGACCTGCCCGACCTGGCCCCCGGGGACCCCGGTCTTGCCGACGCGGTCCTCGCCTGGGCCGCCGTCGCCCGCAGCACCGCCCGGGAACGGCTCACCATCGCCCACTGCGCGCGGGCGGCGGCCCAGTCGGCCCGGGCCGCCGCCGACCGCGTGCTGGACGACGTACGCGAAGTGGCGCGGCTGCAACGGCGGTTCGCGGAGGCCCGGGAACGTGCCGCCCGGCTGGAGGAGCGGGCGGACACCCACCGGGAGGACCGGGCGCGGATGGAACGCGCCCGCAAGGCGGAGGCCGTGGCCCCGGCACTGGAGCTGCGGGACGCCGCCGAGGCCGAGCACCGGCGGGCCAGGGCGGAGGACGAGGAAGCCCGAGCGCGCCTGTCGGAGGAGTACGCCGACGCGGGTGCCGCCGGACTCGCCGCCGCCGCCCGCAGGGCCTCGCAGGAGCTGGGCGCGCTGGAGTCGGCCCGGCGAGCCGAGCGGCGGCTCGCCGTACTCCTCACCGAGCAGGCCGAGTTGGACGACGAGGAACGGGCGGACGAGGGCGTTCTCCAGGACGCCGAGGGCTGGCTCGCCGAGTGGGAGACCACCCGGGCCGGGCTGCAGAGCCGTATCGAGTCCGCGCAGGAGGCCGCCGCCCGCGCCGAGCAGCTCGCCGTCCGGCGGGAACCCGCCGAGCAGCGGCTCGCCGCCGCCCGCCAGCGCGACCAGCTCGGCCGCGACACCGACGCCGCCCAGGCGAGGGTCCTGCGGCTGGCGGAGCGGGCGGCACAGGCGCGCACCCACTGGCTGGACCTCAAGGAACAGCGGCTGTCGGGGATCGCGGCGGAGCTCGCCGCCGGACTCGTCGACGGGCGGCCCTGCGCCGTCTGCGGAGGCACGGAACACCCCGCACCCGCCCGGAAGGTCGCGGGCCATGTGGACCGGGAGGCGGAGGAGGAGGCACTCGCCGCGTTCCAGCGGGCCGATGAGGAGCGGGCCGGGGCGGAGCGGCAACTGGCCCTCGCGCAGCGGGCGTTGGCCGCCGCGAGCGCCGAGGCGGGCGACACGCCCACCGACCGGCTCGCGGAGACGGTGGCGGAGCTGGAGCGGGAGCACACCGAGGCCCGGCGGCGCGCCGTCGACCTCCACCCCGCGCAGGAGGCCCTGCTCCACGCCGAACAGGAGCGCGACCGGCGGGCCGCCGCACGACAGGAGGCCGCGGTCAGGGCCGCGTCCCGCGACACCCGACGCGACACCCTGGGGCGGGAACGGGCCACGCTGGAGGCCGAGTTGACGCAGGCCCGGGGCGACGCCGAGAGCGTCGCCGAGCTGGCCGGGCGGCTGGAGGCGCGGGCCGCGAGGCTCGGCGGCGCCGCCGAGGCGGCCCGGGTGGCCGACGACACCGCGCAACGCCTGAAGGACGCCGACGCGCGCCTCGCCGACGCGGCGTTCCGGGCCGGGTTCGACACCCCGCGCGACGCGGCGGCCGCCGTGCTCGACGACGCCGCCCACCGGGACCTGCAACACCGCCTCGACGCTTGGCAGTCGGAGGAGGCGGCCGTGAGAGCCGTGCTCGCCGAGGCCGAGACGACCGCCGCGGGCGGGCAGCCGCCCGCCGACCTCCAGGCCGCCGAACGGGACGCCGAGGCCGCCGCCCGGCGCTTGCAGGACGCCGTCTCCGCGTGGGACGCCGCCGAGCGGCGCCGCACCGAGCTCGACCGGCTCTCCGCCCGCGCCACCGCCTCCGTACGAAGGCTGGCACCGCTGCGCGAGGAGTACGACCGTGTCGCCCGGATGGCGGGGCTCGCGGCCGGCACCTCCGCCGACAACGAGCGCAGGATGCGCCTGGAGGCGTACGTCCTCGCCGCCAGGCTGGAACAGGTCGCCGCCGCCGCGACCGTACGGCTCCAGCGGATGTCCTCCGGCCGCTACACCCTCGTCCACTCCGACGACCGGGCCGGACGCGGTCGCAGCGGCCTCGGGCTGCATGTCGTCGACGCCTGGACGGGGCGGGAGCGGGACACGGCCACGCTCTCCGGCGGCGAGACGTTCTTCGCCTCCCTCGCGCTCGCCCTCGGTCTGGCCGACGTCGTCACCGACGAGGCGGGTGGCGTACGGCTCGACACCCTCTTCATCGACGAGGGGTTCGGCAGCCTCGACGACCAGACCCTCGACGAGGTCCTCGACGTCCTCGACGCGCTGCGCGAACGCGACCGCAGCGTCGGCATCGTCAGCCACGTCGCCGACCTGCGCCGCCGCGTCCACGCCCAGCTGGAGGTCGTGAAGGAGCGGACGGGATCGGTCGTACGGCAGCGGGGTCGGTGAGCTGGTGAGTCGGTGGGCTGGGTGGTTCGTGCGGTGGCGAGGTCAGTGGCCCAGCGGGCGGCGGGGGAGTGGTGAGGAGTAGACGACGCTCGTCGTCACCGACCCGAGCGCGCCGATCTTGCCCGACACCTCCTCCAGATGACGCATCGAACGGGCCGCGACCTTGATCACGAAGCAGTCGTCGCCCGTGACGTGGTGCGCCTCCAGGATCTCGGGCGTGACGGCCACCAGATCGTGGAACGGCTTGTAGTTCCCGTTGGGGTAGCGCAGGCGCACGAACGCCAGGATCGGCAGCCCCAGCCGCTCGGGGTCCACGACGGCCGCGTAGCCCCGGATCACGCCCGCCTCCTCCAGCCGCCGCACCCGCTCGGTCACCGCGCTCGCCGACATCGACACGGCTCGGGCGAGCTCGGCGAAGCTGGCCCGGCCCTCGCGCTGGAGGACCTCCAGGATGCGCCAGTCGGTGGCATCGGGCAGATACGGGGAATTCGCGGTCATGCTCGATGGATAGCAGGGGAATCCCCGGCCGTTCAAGGTCCTGGCCGTGGATCGCCTCTTCAGGCGGATGATCGTCCGACGTAGATTTCCGGTGAGGGAAGCAAGGGCTTCCCCGAGGGAAAGGCCAGCTCATGACCGTCGCCACCGCATCCGCTGTCAACCCCGGCCTGCGCCTCAACCCCGTCCTGCGGGTCGCCCCCGCCGCCCCGGCCGAGGCCGCCGCGTACTTCCGGGCCAGCCTGGTCTTCCACGCCGACGTCTCCGACGTGGCCGCTGCCCTCGCCGCCGACGGCGACCCCGGCTTCGTCGTCCTCGACTCCCGCTCCACCGCGTCCTGGGACCAGGGGCACGTCCCGGGCGCGGTCCACCTGCCCACCGCCCTCATCCCCGACCAGGCCGAGCAACTGCTCGACAAGTCCGTGCCGGTCGTCACTTACTGCTGGGGCCCCGGCTGCAACGGGGCGACCCGCGCGGCCCTCGCCCTCGCCGAACTCGGCTTCCAGGTCAAGGAGATGCTCGGCGGCTTCGAGTACTGGGCGCGCGAGGGCTTCGCCTACGAGACCTGGGAGGGCGAGGCGCGCCGCGCCGCCGACCCGCTGACCGCGCCCGTGGACGCCGAGGACTGCGGCTGCTGACCCGGTTGCCGTCCCGTGGCCGACCCAGTTGCTGACAGTCTGTCAAGAAGCGCTCGGGGGCGGCGAGTTCACCTCGGGCTCCGCCGTGTAACTTCTGGGCATGGCTGGATACGCGGACGCGGCGGTGGTGCCCGATGTGGTGCGGTGGGTGGAGTCGAGCGGTGGGCCGCTCATAGCGATACCCGAGGCGGTACTGCCGTTCTGGGCGGGCGCCGACGGCGACGAGACGTCCTCGGACTACGACCGCGCCTGTGACGTCGACGGACCCGTGGGCCTGCTGCCGGTCGGCGACACCCGCGCCCTGGTCCTCGGCGACGAACCCGCCCCCACCGCGTATCTGCCCGGGCACGGCGTCTTCGTCCGCTGCTACGCGGCCGACTCCGAGACCGAACTCCTCGCGGGACTTCCGGCGGCGCTCGACACCGCGGCCTGGGAGCCGGAGCTGCGCTGGCGTGTGCCGGGACCGGTCGTCCTCCTCGACGCCGTCTGGCCCGGCAGGTCGTTGCGGGAGACCGACCACGTACGGGTGGAGCTGGCCCCCGGCCCGTACGGGATCAGCGCAGCCCAGGTCTCGACGGGCCCGGAGACCTGGCTGGGCCTGATCAGGGTGAGACCGCTGACCGACAGGTGAGGTGAGGCCGGCCGGGAGCGCGATTGCCCGGCGCCGGAACCGACAGCGGGGCGGCCGGGCCCCCGCTGCAGGTGGCGGTGGGGGCCCGGCCGGTCGGGATCAGAGGCGGGACAGCTCGTCCACCAGGTCGTCCAGGCCCAGCGACCCCTGGGACAGCGCCGCCATGTGCCAGGCCTTGGCGTCGAAGGCCTCGCCGTGGCGCTCCTTGGCCTTCTCCCGGCCGAGCAGCCAGGCACGTTCGCCGAGCTTGTAGCCGATGGCCTGACCCGGCATCGTCAGATAACGCGTCAGCTCGCTCTCCACGAAGTCCGCCGGACGACTGCTGTGGGCGCCGAAGAACTCCTGGGCCAGATCCACGGTCCAGCGCTCGCCCGGGTGGAACGGCGAGTCCGCCGGGATCTCCAGCTCCAGGTGCATACCGATGTCGACGATGACCCGGGCCGCGCGCATCATCTGCGCGTCCAGGTAGCCGAGCCGCTCCTCCGCGTCCTTGAGGAAGCCCAGCTCGTCCATGAGCCGCTCCGCGTACAGCGCCCAGCCCTCGGCGTTGGCGCTGACCCCGCCGATCGTGGCCTGGTAGCGCGACAGGTCGTCCTTGACGTACACCCACTGCGCGAGCTGGAGGTGATGGCCGGGAACGCCCTCGTGGTACCAGGTGGAGACCAGGTCGTACACCGGGAAGCGGGTCGCCCCCATCGTCGGCAGCCAGGTGCGGCCGGGGCGGGAGAAGTCCTCGGTCGGGGCCGAGTAGTACGGGGCCGCCGCACCCCCGGGCGGGGCGATGCACGACTCGACCTTGCGGACCGGCTCGGCGAGGTCGAAGTGGGTGCCGTCCAGCGCCTCGATCGCCTCGTCCATCAGCGACTGCAGCCAGTCGCGGACCTCGTCGACGCCCTCGATGTGCCGGCCGTGCTCGTCTAGGTGCGCGAGCGCCACCCAGGGTGTCTCGGCGCCGGGCAGGATCTTCGCGGCCTCCTGCCTCATCTCGCCGAGCAGCCGGTGGAACTCGGCCCAGCCGTACGCGTACGCCTCGTCGAGGTCCAGGTCCGACCCCGTGAAGTAGCGGACCAGCATGCCGTAGCGCTCCCGGCCGACCGTGTCCGGTGCCCCCTCGACCGCGGGGGCGTACACGTCGCGCATCCAGTCGCGCAGTTCCACCACGGCCCGGGTCGCGCCACGAGCCGCCTCGTCCAGCTCGGCGCGCAGCGACTCGGGGCCCGCGGACGCGAAGTCCTCGAACCAGCCGCGCCCCGAACCGTCCGTGTCCGCCCACTCGGTGAGCTGGCCGATGAAGGTCGCGGTCGGGCGCGGGGCCGCGTACAGCTTCCGCTCCAGCCCGAGCGCCAGGGACTCGCGGTACCCGGCGTAGGCCGTCGGCACCGCGCGCAGCCGTTCGGCGATCGCCGCCCAGTCCTCCTCGCTCTCCGCCGGGGTGATCGTGAAGACCTCACGCACCTCGTGCGGGGGCGTGACCATGTTGCCGACGGCGCGCAGCCCCTCCTCGGCCTCGTGCACGGCCAGCTCCGCCGTCAGCCGCTCGCGCAGCAGGCGCGCGCACCGGCGCTCGACGTCGCTGTCCGCGCCCGGCTGCCGCTCCGCCTCGTCGAGCCGCGCGAGCGTCGTCCGGATCAGCTCCGCACGGGCCTCCTGCCCGGCCGGCGAGGTGTCCGGCAACTTGCCGGAACTCTCCTTCACGCCCAGATACGTACCGGTCACGGGGTCGAGGGCGATGAGATCGTCGACATACGCGTCGGCGACCTCACGGGGCAGGGGGCTCTTGGTGTCAGACATGCCGACAATCTTGGTACGGCCACGGGGCCGGCGTCAGCTGCTTACCAGGCGCTTGGGCCTTACGTCGGCCGGATTCCGCTCAGGGCGTGATCAGCGTCCGAGGCCGGTCGGCGTTCCCCGACTCAGGGCGAGGGCCGATCCGCGTCCGGCGGCAGCAGGGGCCCGCACTCCCACTGCTGGAAGATCAACCGGGTCTCCACCCGTGCGACTTCGCGCTGTGACGTGAACTCGTCGAGGACCAGGCGCTGCAGATCCGCCATGTCCGCCACCGCGACATGCACGAGATAGTCGTCCGGTCCGGTGAGGTGATAGACGGTCCGCGACTCCGGCAGGGCCCGGATCCGCTCCACGAACGGCCCCACCAACTCCCGCCGGTGCGGCCGGACCTGCACCGACAACAACGCCTCCAGCCCCCGCCCCAGCTTGGCCGGATCCAGCCGCAGCTGATGGCCGAGGATCACGCCCGCACGGCGCAGCCGTGTCACCCGGTCCAGACAGGTGGACGGCGCCACCCCGACCTGGGCCGCCAGGTCCCGGTACGTCGTCCGGGCGTCGTTCTGCAGCAGCCGCAGCAGATGGAGGTCCACCGGATCGAGTACGACGGAATCGGCCATTGTTCGAACGTAGCACGGCGTTCGAACGCCGACGTCCGGTCGATGTTCACCCTGACGTCCATGAACTCAGCGAGCACGCACGCGTACGACCACGCACGCACCACGCCGAGAGCACTCGCCACCGAGGCGGTGCACGCCGGCCGCGACGACCTCGCGCGCCAGGGCCTGCACGCCCCGCCGATCGACCTGTCGACCACGTACCCCTCGTACGACAGCCGGGGCGAGGCCGCCCGCATCGACGCCTTCGCCGGTGACGGCGCCCAGCCGGAGGGCCCGCCGATCTACGGCCGGCTCGGCAACCCGACCGTCGCCCGTTTCGAGACCGCCCTCGCCCGTCTCGAAGGCACTGAGAGCGCGGTCGCCTTCGCCAGCGGTATGGCCGCCCTCAGCGCCGTCCTCCTCGTCCGCGCCTCGATGGGCCTGCGGCACGTCGTCGCCGTACGGCCCCTGTACGGCTGCAGCGACCATCTCCTCACCGCCGGGCTGCTCGGCACCGAGGTCACCTGGGTCGACCCGGCCGGCGTCGCGGACGCGCTGCGCCCCGACACGGGTCTGGTCCTCGTCGAGTCGCCGGCCAACCCGACCCTCGCCGAAATCGACCTGCGGGCCCTCGCGCACGCCTGCGGCTCGGTCCCGCTCCTCGCGGACAACACCTTCGCCACGCCCGTCCTGCAACGCCCCGTCGAACAGGGCGCCCGGCTCGTCCTGCACAGTGCCACCAAGTATCTCGGCGGGCACGGGGACGTCATGGCCGGGGTCGTGGCCTGCGACGAGGAGTTCGCCGGACGGCTCCGGCAGGTCCGCTTCGCCACCGGCGGCGTCCTGCACCCGCTCGCCGGCTATCTCCTCCTGCGGGGCCTGTCCACGCTCCCGGTCCGCGTCCGGGCGGCCTCCGCGACCGCCGCCGAACTCGTCCACCGCCTCGCCGCCGACCCGCGCGTCGCCCGCGTCCACTATCCGCGCATCGGCGGCGCCATGATCGCCTTCGAGGTACACGGCGACCCCCACGACGTCATCGCCGCCGTCCGCCTCATCACCCCGGCGGTGAGCCTCGGCAGCGTGGACACGCTCATCCAGCACCCGGCCTCGATCAGCCACCGCATCGTGGAGGAGGCGGACCGTCGCGGTGCCGGGGTGAGCGACCGGCTCCTGCGGATGTCGGTGGGCCTGGAGGACATCGAGGACCTGTGGGCGGACCTGGACGGTGCGCTGGGGGACCGGATCGCCGGGACACCGGGCGAACGGATCACGGCCGAGGCAGCCGCCCGCTAGCTGGCCGGGTCGGGCCAGGTGGCCGGGGGCTGCCCCCGCCCACCGCACCCGACCCACCCGTCACCCCCTGCTCCGACCCTCCACCGCTTCGACGACCCCCACCTCGGACAACCGCGCGGTGATCACCAGCGTCCCCTCCTCGATCTGGTAGTCGAGCGGCAGCTCAAGACCCCGCATCGCCGCCACCATGCCCGTGTTGGACGCCTGCGTCACCACGTACACGTTCTCGCACCCGGCCCCGGCCGCCATCTCCACCAGACGACGCAGCAGCTCACTGCCGATGCCCCTCCGCTGCCACTCGTCCTCGACGAGCAGCGCGATCTCGGTCTCGTCGCCGTCCCAGAGAAGGTGTCCCAGCCCGACGAGGCGCCCCGAGGCCGTCTGCACGGCGAGCGTCCGCCCGAAACGTGGGCTGAGCAGATGCTTGAGATACCGGTCGGCGTCACCCACGGGCCCGTGGTACCGCATGGTGAGCGTGCGTGCGGAGCACCGCTCGTGCATCGCCTTCGCCGCCCGCAGGTCGCCCGCGTCGGCGCGGCGCACCGTGATGTCGTTGCCCTCCGGCAGGGTCAGGACGTCATGGCTGCGCGGGATGCGGGGCCCGAGCCGCGCGTCCAGCTCCACCAGCGCCCGCGCCCGCGCGAACTCGGTCGGCGTGAACGGCAGGTACGGCCGCTCCACCGTGATCACGCCACCCTCCGGCGCCCGCAACCGCATCACCGTGTCCTCCAGGGCCCCTTCGACCGGGACGCTCTCCTGGGCCCGGCCCGAGCCGGGAGCGGTGGCGGGCAGCGAGCGGATGGTGCAGCGGCCGAGCAACTGCCGCAGCGCGAGCGGCAGTTCCGCCGCGTCCAGTGCCGTGCGCGTGGCCAGACCGAGGATCCGGGTCGGCGCGTCCACCAGGTCGTGGGCGTCACCGCGCTCGATCCAGGTCCCGGTGCCGCCCGACTCCGCCACGGCCCGGCCGATCTCGGCGGCCGACAGTTCCTCGGGCGCCCGGAGCAGGAACTCGTCCACCGTGCCCTCGGCCAGCGGATGCGTCTGCAGGCTCAGGATGTCGACCCTGAGCTCCGCGAGCGCCGTGCACAGCGCGGCCAGCGAACCCGGCTGGTCCTTCACGGTCGTCCGCATGCGCCACATCAGGGTCACACCGGAGACCACCGGAAGGACCGCCTCCGACGGCCCGGCCTGCCGCCCCTCGGCGAGCGGCGGCCGGGCGTCGGTATCACTCGGCGGCGGCGCGTGACCGTGGCGCCGTTCCCACCAGCCGCGGAGCCCCGCCGTGGCCGACAGCAACCGGTGGCGCACCGGGCGACCGTTCTTCGCACGCGTCACATCAGACATGTCTGGAGTCATGTGGCCACTGTGAACGAACGGTGTTGCGTGATCACAAACGCTTTGTGACTGCCCGGTAAAAGCATCGATCCGCACCTTTTATTTCTTTTTGTACGACTGGTGCTGTCCTAGTCGATGCCAAAGGTGACCGTCACTGCCCGACGAGCCCCGGCTGGAGCACCTTCGTGTACAGCACCGTCCCGTCCTGCTCCCGCAGCCGCACCGTCAACTCCGCGCTGTGGCCGTCGATGTCGACCTCGCCGAAGAACTGGTAGCCGCCCGCCGGAGAGACGTTCGCCGTGGTCGGCGCCTTGACGAACACCCGCTCGGGGCCGAAGGTGCCGTCCAGCGCGTTCGCCGGGAAGGCGCCGGCGTTCAGCGGGCCGGAGACGAACTCCCAGAACGGCTCGAAGTCGGTGAAGGCGGCCCGCGACGGCTGGTAGTGCTGCGCCGAGGTGTAGTGCACATCGGCCGTCAGCCACACCGTGCCGGTGACCTTCCGGTGCTTGATGAACCGCAGCAGTTCGGCGATCTGCAGCTCCCGCCCGAGCGGCGCCCCCGCGTCGCCCTGCGCGACGGCCTCGATGTTCGGCTTGCCGTCCCCGGTGTCCGGCACGACCAGGCCCAGCGGCATGTCGGAAGCGATCACCTTCCACACCGCGCGCGACTGCGCCAGCTCCCGCTTGAGCCATGCCAGCTGCTCGGCGCCGAGGATGCCCACGGGGTCGGTGGTCTGCGTGTCGGGCGAGTTGGCGTTGCGGTACGTCCGCATGTCCAGCACGAACACGTCCAGCAGGGGGCCGTGGCGTACCACGCGGTGCACCCGGCCCTCCTGGGAGCCCGGCCGCAGTGTCGAGATCGGGAAGTACTCGCTGAACGCCCGCCGTGCCCGCGCCGCCAGCACGTCCACGCTCTTCTCGGTGTACCGGCTGTCGGTGAGGATCTCGCCCGGGTACCAGTTGTTGGTGACCTCGTGGTCGTCCCACTGCACGATCGCGGGGACCTGGGCGTTGAACCTCTTGAGGTTCTCGTCGAGCAGGTTGTAGCGGAAGTTGCCCCGGAACTCGGCGAGCGTCTCCGCGACCTTGGACTTCTCCTCGGTGGTGACGTTCCGCCAGGTGCCGCCGTCGGGGAGCGCCGCCGTCGCCGCGATCGGACCGTCCGCGTAGATGGTGTCACCGCTGAACAGGAAGAAGTCCGGGTCCAGCGCGCCCATCGCGTCGAAGATGCGGTAGCCGCCCCGGTCCGGGTTGATGCCCCAGCCCTGCCCCGCCAGGTCGCCCGACCACACGAACCGCGCCCCGGAGCGCCGCTTCAGCGACGTCGTACGGAACGTGCCGGTGACCGGCTCACCGGTGCGGCGCGGGTCGTGCGGATCGGCGAGCAGGACCCGGTAGTGGATCTGCTCGCCCGACGGCAGCCCGCGCAGCCGCGTCGTACCGGTGAAGTCGGTACCGGCGCCGAGCAGCGGGCCGTGCCATCTGCGCGGGTTGCGGAACGACTCGGTGGCGGACGTCTCGACGATCATCCGGGCCGGCCGGTCCGACCGCACCCACACCAGCCCGGAGTGCGCGGTCACGTCCCCGGCCTGCACACCCCAGCCGGCCTCGGGCCGCCCCGACAGGGCCAGCGCCGGCGCCGAACCGAGCGCGACGGAACCGGGCAGCGCCAGCGCCGCCGACGCGGCGAACGAGCCGCGCAGCACGCTGCGGCGACCGGGCAGGGAACTCGGCGGACGGTGTGACATGAATGCGCCTCCAGCGACGGATCCGGCCAATGTGCACAGCCACAACTACGCGCACGCCGCAGCGCACACGGAAACGACAAGTGAACAACTGCGCGGGCCTAGGGGGAAGCCGACACCGCGGGAGAGTGCGGGGGTACGGGGTGCGTTGTCGGGTGCGGGCCCGGTGGGGCTTCTCGCGCAGTTCCCCGCGCCCCTGAAAAAGCGGGGCTGCGCCCCTGCTTTTTCGCCCCGAAATGGCCGTAGGCCTTTCAGGGGCGCGGGGAACTGCGCGACCAGCCCCCACCGAACGGACGCCTGGGGGCCAAAGGGGCGCAGCCCCTTGAGGATGGGACGGGTAGGGGCGGCGGGGGCGAGAAACCCTGACGTCACCCCACCACCCCCGCCAACACCCCCACCCCCTCCCGAATCCGCACAGGAGAAAGATGCGCGTACCCCAACACCAACCGCACCCGCGTATCCGGCACCCGCCCATACGCCCCCAACCCCCGCACCCCCACCCCACCCTCCCCGGCCCGCTCAAGAAACCGCCCCACCACCCCGTACCGCTCCGGCAGCGTCACGATGACATGCAACCCGGCGGCGATCCCCGACACCTCCGCCCCCGGAAAGTGCTCGGCGAGCGCGGACACCAGCACGTCACGTCGCTCCCGGTACGCCCGCTGACACCGCCGCAACTGCCGGTCGTAGTCCCCCCGTTCCACGAACCGCGCGAAGAGTGCCTGGTCGAGGGTGGGATGCCCGAGATCCATCGTCCGCTTGCGCTCGACGACCTCCTCCGCCAGCCACGCCGGTACGAGGAGCCAGCCGAGCCGCAGCCCCGGCGCGAGGGACTTGCTCACGGACCCCGTGTACGCGACCCGTTCGGGGTCGAGCCCTTGCAACGCCCCCACGGGCGCGCGGTCGTAGCGGAAGTCCCCGTCGTAGTCGTCCTCGACGATCAGCCCGTCCACCGCCCGCGCCCAGTCGAGCAGCTCGCCCCGCCGCCGCGCGGAGTACGCGATCCCGGTCGGGAACTGGTGCGCCGGCGTCGTCACCACCGCCCGCACCCCCGACTCCCGCAGCGGCCCGACCGCCAGCCCCTCCTCGTCCAGCGGCAACGGCACGGTGTCGAGCCCGGTGGCGGCGTACAGCGTCCCGTGCTCGGGGCTGCCGGGGTCCTCGACGCCGACGACGCGTGTCCCGCGCGCGTGGAGCACCGATCCGAGCAGCGTGGTGGCCTGGGCCACCCCGGAGACGACGACGATCCGCTCCGGGTCGGCGACCACGCCCCGCCGCCGGGCGAGCAGTTCGGCGAGCGCGGTGCGCAGCCGGGGCAGCCCGCGCGGATCCGGATAGCCCAGCTCGTGATGCGGCAGCTCCGCGAGGACCCCGCGCTGGGCCGCCGCCCACGCCGCACGGGGGAACAGCGACAGGTCGGGCGTCCCGGGCACGAAGTCGGCGCGGGCGCCCGGCGGACGCGGAGCGAGGTCACGCGCGCGTGGCAGCGCGGGCGTGCGCACGGCGGCGCCCACCCAGGTCCCGGCGCCCCGGCCGCTGCGCAGATACCCCTCCGCGACCAGTTGCTCGTACGCCTCCGTCACCAGCCCCCGCGAGACCCCGAGGTCGGCGGCCAGCTCCCGGCTCGCCGGCAGCCGCGTCCCCCGCGCCAGTCGCCCCGACCGGATCGCCTCCCGCAGCGCCGCCTGCAACGTGCGTCCACGCGCGCGTGCGGGCGCGTCCGCGACGGGCAGCAGCAGTTCCCAGGCGGCGGCCCACGGAGCGGATCCCGAGAGTGCGTGGCCTTGGTCGGAATTGGTCCCCGATGACGTCATGGAAGTGGACCTTAAGCCGGACCGCCGACCTCCCTAACGTCGCGACCATGAAGCCCACGCCCACCATCCCGACCACTACGACCGGCACACCCCGGACCCCGTCCGCGATCTCCGGTGCCCTCCTCGCCGCCCTCGCCTGCGTGCTCGTCGGCGGTTCCTTCACCGCCAACAGCGTCCTGGGCGACTACCCGTACGCGGGCGGCCAGTTCCTCCGCTACGGCCTCGCCTGTCTCCTGCTGCTCCCGCTGCTCGGCCGGGACGGCACGGCACCGCTGCGCCGTCTCACCGCACGGCAGTGGGCGCGGCTGGGGCTGCTCGCGGCGGTCGGCATGGTCGGCTTCAACATCGCCGTGCTCGCCGCCGAACGCTCGGCGGAACCGGCGGTGCCGGGGGTCTTCGTGGGCTGCGCCCCGGTGGCCGTGGCCGTCCTCGTCCCGCTGACGGAGGGGCGGCGACCCCAACGGCTCGTCCTGCACGGGGCGTTGCTGGTGGCGGCCGGCGCGTTCACCGTCCAGGGCTGGGGCCGTACGGACGGCGCGGGCATCGTCTTCTCGGTGTGCGCGCTGGCGGGCGAGATCGGCTTCGCGGTGCTGGCCGTGCCGGTGCTGCGACCGCTCGGACCGCGGTTGCTGTCGGCGACCGTGTGCGCGGTGGCCGCGGTCGAGTCGGCCGTCGTCGGCGTGGCCGTCGACGGCGGCGCGTGGCTGCGCCGCCCGGACGGCACGGAGTCGGTCGCGCTGCTGTGGCAGGCGGCGGTGGTCACGGTGGTCGGCTTCGTGTGCTGGTACATGGGCATGCAGCGCATCGGCGCAGAGCGCGCCACCCTCTTCTCCGGCCTGATTCCGGTGGCCGCCGCCTGCACGGCGCCCCTCGTCGGCACGGGCTCCTACGGTGCCGCGCAGGCCGTCGGCAGCGCGCTGGTGGGCGCCGGGGTCGCCCTGGGGTCGGGGGCGTTGACCCACTGCTGGGCGGCGACCGCCGTGAACGGCGGGTCGTCGGCTGCTGTGGAGGGCGGGTCGGCGGCTGTGGTCGAGGATGACGCGGGCGACCAGCGCGGGGTCGTCGTTCATGGGGCAGTGGCCGCAGCCGGGCAGCCGCACCAGCCGGGCGCCGGGGATGACCCGCTTGGCGCGGACGCCCTGACGTCGGACGAGCAGCCAGTCCCGGGTGCCCCAGGCCACGGTGACGGGGAGCCCGGGGATGTCGTCGGTGAACAGGACGCTGCCACCGGCCCGGAGGGTCTCGTCGAACCCGGTGGCGCCCGCCAGCGCGAGCGTCTCGGCGACCACCGCCTCGGGTGAACGGCGGCTCGGACGGGCGTAGATGGTGCTCGTCAGGGCGGTGCGGCCGAGCGCCGACCGGGACAACCGCTCGACCAGCGACAGCGGCATCCGACGCGAGATGTGCCGCATGGTGAGCAGCACGCCGAACGCGTAGCGCCGCTCGGCCTCGTTCCAGAACCCCGCCGGGGACAGCGCCGTGACGGACCGTACGAGCTTCTCGCGGCCCAGTTCCAGGGCGAGCAGACCACCCAGGGAGTTGCCCGCCACATGGGGGCGGTCGAGCTCCAGCGCCTCGCAGAAGGCACCGAAGACGGCGGTCGTCGTCGGCAGGTCGTAGGTGAGGCCGTCCGGCAGCGCGGGCGACGCGCCGAAGCCGGGCAGGTCGACGGTGATGACCTCGCGCTCCGCCGCCAGGATGTGCGTCACCGGGTCCCAGGCCTGCCGGTGGTGGCCGATGCCGTGCAGCAGGAGCAACGGCTCACCGGTGCCCTCGCGGGTGTAGGAGACCGTCACGGATCGCGGGCCGAGCGGGGAGGGGACCTGGAAGGAGACCGTGGCGGCGGACATGGTGCGACTCCTCGTCTGGGCGGATGGACACGCCGGCGCACGGCGGTCGTAGACAGCTTGTCAGCAACTGCTACCGGCGGGTAGTCCCCGGGAGTAACAAGCCGCGCGCAACGCGGGAATCGCCTGGACACGGCCCCGCCCCTCGGGTTGGGATGGAACGGTGACCACCGACATCGCGATCGACGTCTTCGAAGAGCACCGCCCCGTCCTGATGGGAGTCGCCTACCGCATGCTCGGCCGGGTCGCCGACGCCGAGGACGTGGTCCAGGAGGCCTGGCTGCGCTGGTCCGGCGCCGACCGCTCCGATGTCCGCGAACCGCGCGGTTACCTGGTCCGTGTCACCACCCGCCTCGCCATCGACCGGCTGCGCCAGGTGCAGGCGCGCAACGAGGCCTACCCCGGCCCATGGCTCCCCGAGCCGTACGTCACCGACTACGCGGACACCGTCCCGGACACCGCCGAGCGGGCCGTCCTCGCCGACACCGTCTCCCTCGCCGTCCTGGTCGTCATGGAGTCCCTCTCGCCGCTGGAACGCGCCGTGTTCGTGCTCCGGGAGGCCTTCGGCTACCCGTACGCCGAGATCGCGGCCATGATCGACCGCGCCGAGCCGGCCGTGCGCCAGCTCGCCGGGCGGGCCCGCAGACACGTCGACGAGCGGCGCCCGCGCTACGAGGTCGATCCCGTCGAACGCCGCGAGCTGACGGAGAAATTCCTCGCCGCCGCGGAAGGCGGCGACCTCGACGGACTCATGGCGCTGCTCGCACCCGACGTCCGTCTGGTGGGCGACGGCGGCGGCATCGGCAAGGCCCCGGTGCGGGTCCTGGAGACCGCCGACAAGGTGGGACGGTTCGTGCACGGCGCGGCCGGCAAGGGTGTGCGGGACGCCTCGTTCCGCTTCATGGAGATCAACGGCGGCTTCGCCGTGGTCCTCCTGACCGGCGACACGGTCGACAGCGTGTTCCAACTCGACGTCGCCGACGGGCGAATCCAGTGCGTCTACATCGTCCGCAACCCCGAGAAGCTGCTCTCCCTGGCGGCCGTGAAGCCTTGATGAACGCTGCCCGGCGTCCGATCTGTCGAATGCCCGAGGGTTCGATGATTGGTCTTGACCAAGGGTGGGGGCACGCCTATGGTCGCAAGAAAGTGCAACAACCTTTAATAAACAAGGGCGCTAAAAACGCCGCCGGGCCACGGCGAAGCAGCGGAGGACAGGGTGGGGACCCAGCAGCTGGAAACGGTGCCGGAACCGAAGTACTGGCATCTGAAGACCGTGCTCACTGAGGCATTGGACTCCGAGTTCTCGGTGGGGGAGATCCTGCCCAACGAACGTGACCTCGCGGCCCGCTTCGGCGTCGCCCGGGCCACCCTCCGCCAAGCGCTGGAGCAGCTCGAACTGGAGGGCCGACTGCAGCGCCGCCGCGGTGTCGGCACCACGGTCGCGCCCCCGCGCGTGGGTGTCGCCGTCGGCACCGAGCAGCACGCGTGGCCGGGCACCGTCGGCGACGCCTGGCAGGCCGTGGACTGCACAACCTCGGCACCGCCCGCCGCGGTCGCCGCCATCCTGGAGAGCGTCCACGGCGAGCAGGTGCACGTCGTACGCCGCTCCCGGATGTCGCACGGTCAGCCCGTCGCCGCCGAACTGCTCTACATCCCGGCGGCCTCCGTGCCCGCCCTCTCCGCCATAGACGCCCCCTCCGGTGCCGCACGCGCGCGTGCCGTCCTGCGTGAGCTGCAGCGCCTGGAGCTGGAGGGACAGGACCGCTCGGTGGAGCTGGGCTCCGCCCGCGCGGACGACGCCAAGGAGCTGGACCGGCTGCCCGGCGCGCCCGTCCTGGTCGTCACCACCCGCTTCTTCGCCGAGGGACGCACGGCGGCCGTCTCCCTGGCCACCTACCGTGCTGACACGTGCCGCCTGACCTTCGGTGCCTCGGGCGGCGTCGAGATCCACCACGGCCCGGAGCGCCACGCGTCCTGACGACGCGGGCAGCGCCTCCCGGCCGTACCCGCCGTGCTCCCTCTCGCGGGGCACGGCGTACTCGTGCCCGGCGGCGGCTCAGCGGCGCGCCGTCACCGTGCCCTCCACCGCGAAGAGCTGCTCCTCGACGTGGTCCAGGGCGAGCCGCAGCGCGCCCATGGCGACGGCCGCCTCGCCCAGCCGGGAGAGAGCGACCCGGGGCGGGCGCAGGCAGTACCGGGCCAGCTCGCGGCGGAGGGGGTCGAGGACGTCGTCGATGCCGGCCGCCCAGCCGCCGACGACGACCAGCTCGGGATCGAGGGCCAGGACGAGGGCCGTCACGTCGTGGACGAGGCGCTGTATGAAACGGTCGACGGCCTCACGGGCCCGTACGTCGCCCTCGCGCGCGTGCTTGAAGACCTCGGCGACCGCCTGCTCGTCCAGCGGGTGCAAGGGCTCGCCCGTGGTGGACAGCAGCGCCTCGGGGGTGGCCTCCCGGCCCAGCAGGTGCAGCGCCCCGATCTCCCCGGCCGCGCCGCCGTACCCCCGGTGCAGCCGCCCGCCGATCAGCGAACCGGCGCCGGGGCTCAGCCCCGCCAGCACCAGCACCACGTCGTCGGACTCGGTGGCGGCCCCCTTCCAGTGCTCGGCGACGGCGGCCGCGTTGGCGTCGTTCTCCACCAGCACGGAGCACTTGAAGGACCGGCTCAGCCGCTCGCCCAGGTTCAGGCCCGTCCACTCCGGCAGGGCCGCGCACAGGCGTACGGCCCCGCCGGCCTCGATGACCCCCGGGCTGCCCACGCCGACGGCCCGCAGCGAATCGCGCGACACACCCGACCTGCGGAGCAGCTCGGCGACGGTCGAGCGCAGCCGCTCCAGGCGCTCGTCCGCCGACGCCGACTCGGAGATCTCCTTGGACAGCGAGCCCAGCACCCGCCCGTCGAGGTCCGCGAGCAGCGCCGCCACCCGGTGCGAGCCCACATCCAGTCCCAGCAGATGGCCGGCCTCGGCCCGGAACCGGTAGTGCCGCGCCGGGCGCCCCTGCCGCCTGGCGGCGCCCTCCTCGGCGGCCCGCTCGACCACCAGACCGGCCTCGACCAACCCCTCCACGACGCCCTCGACCGTGGGCCGGGACAGCCCGGTGACCCTGGTGATCTCGGTCAGCGTCGCGTGGTCCGTGGCCCGCAGCGCGTGCAGCACCACGGCCGAGTTGATTCTTCGAAGCAGAGAAGGATCCCCGCCGGTCAGTGGCCCCAACGCCCGTCCTCCCAGCTCGCGCCCGTGTCTGCCGGATCGTACTCGCCACGGCGCACCCCGGCGAGTGCCCGCCGCCCCCGACCTGCGCAATCCCCCAGGGCCCCTGGACACCGCCGCCTGGCCTCGTGTCCCGCCCCGTGTCCTGACGCCGTGCCAATTGTCAGTGGCGCGAGCTTTACTGGAGCACATGACCATCGCGCGGCATCTCGTCACGATCGACCGGCTGTGTTCCGAGGAGTTCCCCACGGCGCACGGCCGGTCGGACGTCGGCACGGCCGGCCCCGGTTACCACCTCGCCGAGTTAGCGACGAGCGAGGACTTCTGGGACGACGACGGTATGGAACGGGAGGAGACGGAGGTCCAGTTCGAGGCGGACCGCGACGCCCTGTCCGAGCGCCTCGCCGAGCGATGGGGGCCGCCGGACGTGTTCAGTCTGTGGAGCGTGTCCAGCCGCTACCAGGAGGGCGAGGACATACCCGAGCCCTGGGGCCCGCTCAGCTCACACGTGCCCGATGTGCACCTCTGGCAGGCCGACGGCCACGGCCGCTGGGTCGCCCTCGGGGTCTCCCAGTGGGACAAGGAGCTGCCGTTCCAGCTCGTCGCGCTGATAACGGAGACAGACCCTCCGTGACCCCGACCCCGACCCCGACCCCGACCGCGGGCCGGGCGGTCGGTCAGTCCTGCGACGCCACGCGCAGCCTGGCGAACTCCTCCGCCATCGTCGCCGCGGTCCAGTGCGCGTTCAGCCCGCTGGGGTTGGGCAGCACCCACACGCGTGAGGCCCCGATCGTCCGCCCCTGCGGTCCGACAGCGGCCTTGCGGTCGCCGAAGGCGGCGCGGTACGCGGTCACACCGACCACCGCGAGCCAACGCGGGCGCAGCCGCTCCACCTTGGCGGTCAGCAGCCGGCCGCCCTCCACGTACTCCTCGGCCGTCAGCTCGTCGGCGCGCGCCGTGGCACGGGCGACGACGTTGGTGATGCCGAGCCCGTACGACGGCAGCTCGCCCTGCTCGGACGGCTTCAGGAGCCGGGGCGTGAAGCCGGACAGGTGCAGGACGGGCCAGAAACGGTTGCCGGGGCGGGCGAAGTGGTGGCCCGAGGCGGCCGTCATCAGCCCCGGGTTGATGCCGCAGAAAAGGACCCGGAGGCCGTCCGCGGTGACGTCCGGCACCAGCCGGTCGCGGGCGGCCTCCAGTTCGGCCTGGGTCCAGCGGGTCAGAGGATCGCTCCCGGCGTGTAGCCGGCGGCCTCCGGGCGCTGCTTCACGATCTCCTCGATCCGGCCGACGACGACGCCGACCTGGTCGGCGGCGGCCCCCGTGAAGGAGAGCTTGTCGGCCATAAGCGCGTCCAGCCCGGCACGGTCCAGCGGGATGCGGTCGTCGGCGGCGAGCTTGTCGAGCAGTTCGTTGCGCTCGGCACCCTGCTCACGCATGGCCAGCGCGGAGGCGACGGCGTTCTCCTTGATGGCCTCGTGCGCGACCTCACGGCCGACGCCCGCGCGCACCGCGCCCATCAGCACCTTGGTCGTGGCGAGGAAGGGGAGGTAGCGGTCCAGCTCACGCGCGACGACCGCCGGGAACGCGCCGAACTCGTCGAGGACGGTCAGGAAGGTCTCCAGCAGACCGTCCAGCGCGAAGAAGGCGTCCGGCAGCGCGACCCGGCGCACCACCGAGCAGGACACGTCGCCCTCGTTCCACTGGTCGCCCGCCAGTTCGCCGGTCATCGAGGCGTAGCCGCGCAGGATGACCATGAGGCCGTTGACCCGCTCGCACGAGCGCGTGTTCATCTTGTGCGGCATGGCGGACGAGCCGACCTGACCGGGCTTGAAGCCCTCGGTCACCAGCTCGTGCCCGGCCATCAGCCGGATCGTCTTCGCCAGGGAGGACGGCGCCGCCGCCAGCTGCACCAGCGCGGTCACCACGTCGTAGTCCAGCGAGCGCGGGTAGACCTGGCCGACCGAGGTGAACGCCTGCGCGAAGCCGAGGTGCCCGGCGATCCGGTCCTCCAGCTCCGCCAGCTTGCCGGCGTCCCCGCCCAGCAGGTCCAGCATGTCCTGGGCCGTGCCCACCGGGCCCTTGATGCCGCGCAGCGGGTAGCGGGCGAGCAGCTCCTCGACCCGGCCGTACGCCACGAGCAGTTCGTCGGCGGCGGTCGCGAACCGCTTGCCGAGGGTGGTGGCCTGCGCGGCCACGTTGTGCGACCGGCCGGCCATGACCAGCTCGCCGTACTCACCGGCGAGCTTGCCGAGGCGCGCCAGCACGGCCACCGTACGGTCGCGGACCAGCTCCAGGGAGAGCCTGATCTGCAGCTGCTCGACGTTCTCGGTGAGGTCGCGGGAGGTCATGCCCTTGTGCACGTGCTCGTGCCCGGCGAGGTCGTTGAACTCCTCGATCCGCGCCTTCACGTCGTGCCGCGTGACCTTCTCGCGGTCGGCGATGGAGGCCAGGTCGACGGTGTCGAGGACCCGCTCGTAGTCGGCGAGCGCCTCGGCCGGCACCTCGATGCCGAGGTCCTTCTGGGCCCGCAGCACGGCCAGCCAGAGCTGCCGCTCCAGCCTCACCTTCTGCTCGGGCGACCAGAGCGTGGCGAGCTCGGCGGAGGCGTAGCGTCCGGCGAGGACGTTCGGGATGCGGGGCTTGGCTGGCGCAGAAGTCACGTGGACGGAGTTTACCCGGCACCCGCGGCGGGTCACGCGCCCTGTTCGGGCTGGTCCGGGGGGTCGGTCAGGCGATAGCCCATGCCCCGTACGGTCTCGATGCGATCGCGGCCCAGTTTGTTTCTCAGGTAGCGGACGTACACGTCCACGATGTTCGAGCCCGGATGGAAGTCGTACCGCCAGACCTGGGACAGCAACTGCTCGCGCGAGAGCACCTGGCCGGGGTTGCGCAGGAAGCACTCCGTCAGGACGAACTCCCTGGCCGTCAGATCCACCACACGACCGTCGACACGGATCCGCCGGGTGCGCAGGTCCAGGGAGAGGCGGCCGTGCCGCAGCACGGTCGGCTCCGCCGTACGGTTCACCCGGAGCCGCAGCCGGATGCGCGCCAGCAGTTCCGCGAACTGGAACGGCTTGACCATGTAGTCGTCGGCGCCGCCTTCGAGTCCGGCGACCGTGTCGTCGGTCGAGTCGCGTGCCGTGAGGATGACGACGGGCAGGTCCGCGTGCTCCAGCCGCAGCCGGCGCAGCACGGTGAAGCCGTCCATCAGGGGAAGCCCGAGATCGAGGACGAGCAGGTCGCACTCCCCGTTCGTGGCGCGGTCGAGCGCGGCGGCTCCGTCGCCGACCACCGTGGTGACGAACCCCTGGGCCCGCAGCCCCTTCTCCAGGAAGGCGGCGATGCGCGGTTCGTCCTCCGCGATCAGGATCCGGCTCATCGGACAGGAGCCCGGGTCGGGAGGCCGCTGTGCCGGGCGGCGAGATCTCGTGGGATGACGAGGGTGAACGTGGCACCGCGCCAGGGGTGCGAGTCGAGCACGACGCGTCCGCCGTGCGCCTCGGTGATGGCTCTGACGATGGACAGGCCCAGCCCGGAACCGCCGCGGCGGCACGAGGCGCCGCGCTGGTGGCGGCCGAAGATGCAGGCCGCGTCGTCGGGCGTGACTCCCGGGCCGGTGTCGCGGACCCACAGCCGCACGGACCCGTCCGCCTCGTCGACCGCGGAGCCCAGAGCGACCGTGTCGTTCTCCCCGGTCAGCGTGACCGCGTTGTGGGCCAGTTCCAGCAGGGCCTGGGTGAGACGTTGGTGATCGCCGCGCAGTTCGGTCTCCGCCCGGGCGTCCACCCGCCAGCGGCGGTCGCCGAGTGCGCGCGCCTTGTCGCAGACCTCGTCGATCAGGCTTCCGACGTCGACCGCCGCGAGGCGCAGGAAATCCGGTTGCTCCGCCCGCGCCAACAGCAGCAGGTCGTCGACCATGCGCGCCATCCGGTTCAGCTCGTCGATCACCAGTGTTCTGACCTCGTCCACCTCGGCCGGTTCGCGGCTGTCGACCAGTTCGAGATGGCCGCGCACGACGGTGATCGGGGTGCGCAGCTCGTGCCCGACGTCGTCCAGGAAGTGCCGCTGATCGGTGAACGCCTTCTCCAGACGGCCGAGCATCACGTTGAAGGTGCGTCCCAGTTCGGACAGGTCGTCGTTGCCGCTGACCCTGATCCGCTGGGTGAGGTCGGTGTCGGTGATCCGCAGGGCCGTGCGCCGCATGACCGTGATGGGCGCCAGCAGCCGACCGGTCACGAACCAGCCGACGAGTGCCGCCAGCAGCAGAACCCCGAGTGCCGTGACGATGTAGGCCCGCATGACGTCGGCGAACTCGGCCGCCTCCCTCTCGGTCCAGTGCGCGATGACCCAGGCTCCCGTGCGCCCCTGACGGGTCACGGGACGCACGGCCAGCTGCACGCGTCCCGCCGTGGTGTCGACGACCCTGAGAGCCGGCCGTTCGCCGTCGATCACCGTGTGCACCGTGCGCAGGAAGGCCCGGTCGGCGCTGAGGAGTCCCGCCTTGGACTCGGGAGTCGAATAGCGCACGGCGCCGTCGATCAGGGAGAGCAGCGCCTCGTGCTCGTCGGGAACGTTGCGCCGGGTGGCGGTGAGCAGCAGCCGTTCCAGGGACGCGAACGGCTTGCCGGTCTCCGGATCGACGGCGGTGGCGTGGAACAGCTCGAACTCCGTGGCCTCCCGGTTCACATGCAGCCGTACCCGGTGGTCGATCCGGGATTTCTGCACCACATAGATCGCGACCCCTGTGAGCGTCATCCCCAGTGCGGTGAGCAGCAGGATGGAGGCGAGCACACGCACGCGGACCGACCGCACCACGGTGAGGGTGCGCACCCGGTTCCGCAAGGTCGTCTTCATCGCACTCATCGTGAGTTGCGCCGCCACCCCCGGCACTCCCGGTACGCCCGTCAGGGTCGGATCCGCTCCGCGCGCGCGGGCGCGGTATGAACCAGACGCCGGGTGACGAGCAACTCGGTGGCGATGCCCAGAGCGGCGCGGACCAGCAGGAACACCGCCAGACCCCACACGTCCCACAGCATGGCGGCGATGACCGGCCCGGCGGCCTCGCCGACCGACAGCGCGGTGTCGAGGCCTGCGGCGACTCGGCCGCCCCGGGGCCCGGCTCCGCGCGCCGCCTGGGCCAGCAGGCTTCCCCACGGTGGCCGGAAAGCGGCCTTTCCCGCGTCGTCGACCAGTCGGCCGCTCAGCATGCCGGCGGCTGTCGGGAAGGCCAGGTACAGAACGGAGGACAGCGCGTTGGCGATCCCGCGCGCTCCGGTGAGCGGCGCCGCGCCGAACCGGTCGGCGGCCAGGCCTGCCAGTGGCCCGACCAGGAGCAGTACGAACACGGACGCGGAGTAGATGGCGCCGATCTGCCCGGGAGTGAGGCCCGCGACCTCGGCGGCCAGGATGGGGAACAGACCGTGGGTCATGTGGGCGGTCACTCCGGCGAGCAGCCCCAGCGCGCACAGCAGCCGTAGCCGACGGTCGGCGAACAACCGTGACCCTGCCGGGTTCCGGTCCTTCAGCGAGTGCCCACCCGGTGACTCGACGGCCGTCGGGTCACCGCTCTTCGCGGCGGGGCCGGCGGGTACCGAGTCCGGCGGCTTCCGTTCGGGAGGCGGCACCCAGAGCCAGACCACGACGACCGGTACGAGGGAGATGGCCGCGACGAAGGCCCACAGCAGCCGGAAGTCGTTGCCGCTCCCGGCCAGCAGGAGTCCGCCGAGCGCCCCCGCGGAGACGGCGCCCAGGTCCTTCGCGCCGAACGACAGCGAGAAGGCCCGCCCGAGCCTCCGCTCGCCGGAGTCGGCCATCACACTGATGGACGCCGGATCGCGTGCCGCCGAAGCGGCGCCCTGGACCAGGCGCGTCGCGTACAGCGAGGCGGGTGTCGTGGCGGTGAACAGCAGCACCGACGCGACCAGACGTACCGTCACCGCGGTCAGATATCCGCGGCGGGCACCCCACCGGTCCACCGCCCGGCCCATGAAGGGTTTCACGGCCGGTTCGACCAGCGCCTTCATCGCGACGAGCGCGCCGATCTCCGTCAGTGACATGCCCAGCTGCCGGGCGTACAACGGCATCGCGAAGATCACCACGCCGAACGCGAGCCGGGTGGTGAAGCCCTCCACGACGACGGCCCGCACCGGATGGGGGCCGAGGACACCGGCCCGGTGGAGGCTTTTCAATACGCCCATGCCGGCCTCCCGCCACCCACGCGGGTGTCCGCCGTGGCGAGGGCCGCGTCCGCGATCCATACGGCCGCGTCCGGCACACCCCGGTAGCCGGGGAAGGTGTTGACGTCGACGACGACCGGACCGTCGGCGCCCACGACGACGTCGATGCCCCAGCAGACCAGTCCGCACACCTCGGCGGTACGCAGCCCGAGCCGCGTCAGACACGGGTCCGGATGGGGCACGGGCACACGCGGCACGTCGAGGCGGCCGGGTTCGACCCGGACCCGCAGCACCGCGGCCCGGCGGCCCACACCGCAGACCTTGTAGTCGTAGCCGGGCCCGTCCACGACCTCCTGCACCAGCCAGGGGCCGGTGCCCTCCGGGCGTTCCCCCGGGGACAGCACACCCGCTCCCCGGCCGAGCCGCCCGCACAGCGGTTTCACGAACCGGGGAGCTCCTGCCGCACGCAGCAGCCCCGCCACCGCGTCGGCGTCGGCCGCCACGGTCGTCGCCGGGACCGGCAGCCCCGCCCGGCCGAGCAGCGCCAGGACCCGGGCCTTGTCGATGACCCGCAGTGTCGTGTCCAGACCGTTGAGACAGACGCCGCCCGCGTCGGCCACGGCCCCGGCGGCACCGAGCACCGCGGGATCGCCGCCCTTGATCAGGAACACCTCGGCCGGCGGCAGGTCGCACGGGCTCCACGGCGCGGTGGCGTCGAAGGCCGTGCACCGCGCGCCGCGTGCGGCGAGCGCCGAGTGAAGCGGTCGCAGCAGCGGATTGCGGCCCGGGTCCGCGCCCGCCTCGATCAGGACGCAGACCCGCGGACGGCTCACCGCGCCACCTGACCGGGGAGCGGCTCCCTCCGGCGGGAGACGGCGTCGGCGCGGGCGACGATGTCGGGGAGCGGGGCCGTCGGCGGGAAGCGCACGCCGTCGTCGGTGAACACGAAACCGTGGTAACGGACGGCGATCGCGGCGGCGAACGGGTCGTCGGCCGCGAGGCCGCACACACCGGCCAGTACGGCGGACACACCCCGCTCGTCCAGCAGCCGGCGCAGGCGCCGCGCCGATGTGTCGGCCGCGGGCACCGCCTCGTCGTCGTACCCGTACAGCAGTGCCGCGGCGATGCCCAGGGCGAAGTGCGCCGGGACCCGGTGGCGGGTTCCGCGCAGCAGGGCGACCGGGCCCAGGAGGCGGTCGCCCGGGGAGAGCTTGCGGAGCGGTTCGCGGGCCACCCGGGTGACCGGGTCGGCGAGTTCGGTGTTGCCGTAGCGGGCCAGCGCCTCTGCCACCGGCCCGTGCACGTCGCCGCACTGGTCCACCTGCGGGCCCCGCCGCAGTCCCGGATACGCGGCGAGGATCGCGCGCCGCCCCTCCAGCAGGGCGCCGGCCACCACCGGCCGGACGAATGGGTCACCGATCGCCGCGTCGACGGTGCGGTGGCCGCGCAGCCAGCCGAGGTACGCGGCGAGCGCGTGACCCGCGTTGTAGACGAACAGCTTCTCGTGCAGCCGGGCGCGGTACTGGCCGGTGGTACGCACGCCGGGCAGCGTGGGCGGTGCCGTGAGCAGGGGACGGGCGTCGACGGCAAGCTGCCGCGGGGTGTCGCGGAGGAACTCGGGCACCCCCGGCTCGCGCCAGCAGCCATGGCCCACGGCCACCCGTGCGACCGCCCCGGCGACCCCGATCGGGGGGAGCGGTACTCCGCGGGCCGCGGCGGTGTCGCGGAGCGCCTCGTTCACCCGGTGGGCGCATTCGGCGTTCTCCACCACCCACACATCCACCGGCCGCCCTCGGCGGGCGACGAGCCCGGGCACCAGGCTCCGGGCGGCCTCGGCGGCGTTGGCCACACCGACGCTGAGCACGACCAGGTCCGCGGCCGTCACGGCCTCGTCCAGGTCCGCGCCCACCGACACGGTGGTGACGTCGTGGACCTCCTCGGGTCTCCCCCCGGTGACCCGCACACGCCAACCGCCGACGCACCGGATGCGATCCGCCGTGTCACGGGTCCGGCAGCCGAGCACCACCTCATGTCCCGCTTCGAGGAACAGGGGCACCAGATAGCCGCACCCCAGTTTTCCGGCACCGACGACGACTACGCGCATGGCGGCTCCCTACAGGTGGCCCAGCAGGTGGTCGAAGAGGAAACCGGGCGCACCGGGTACTCCCTTGAACCCGGGAAAGGCGTTCACGTCGACGATCACCGGTCCGTCCGGCCCGTCGATCACGTCCACGCCGTAGGCGCAGAGCCCGAACACGTCGCCCGCGGCGAGCGCCAGTGCCGCCAGGCGGGAGTCCAGGCGCAGCGGCCGGCCCACCTTGTCCGACAGCGCCCGGGCCGGCCAGCGGCGCAGCGTGCCGTGGACGTGCGACCCGATCACGAACAGCTTGCGGTCCCAGCCGTCGCCCGGGACCCGGTCCTGGACCAGCCAGGGGCCCCGGCCGGCGACGGGACGGCTGTCGCCCCGCTCCAGCACCGTCACCCCTTCCCCACGGCTGCCCAGCGGGGTCTTCGCGACCACCGGCCCCTCCGCCGCCATGGCGGTCACCGCCCGCGGATCGCGCACGACCCGCGCGGCGGGCACCGGGAGGTCCGCCGCCAGGAGCCGCCGCCAGGTCTCCACCCGGTCCGCGACCATCGCCGTGGCCTCCGGCGGATTGCACCACGAGGCCTCCGGTGGGGCGCCGGCCCGCGCCAGATCCGCGGTGGCGGGGTGGACGGAGCGCAGGATGACCAGGTCGGCGCCGGTGAAGACGGACCGGGGAAGATCCGGGGCGTCCTGCCAGGTGCCGATGCGGGCGCCCTCAGCACGCAGTCCCGCCAGCACGGTCCAGACGATGGAGTGGGGTGTGGGCTTCTTGCCGTGGACCAGGACGATGCGCCTTCCGGCCAGGGTCGCGGTCATAGGGGGACCACCTCCGTCAGCCGGGACTCGACGAGATCGGCGACCGCGTCGGGGGCCTCGGCGATACCTGTGTAGTTGGGGAAGTCGTTCACATCGACCACCAGCGGCCCGTCGGGGGACGGGAGTACGTCCACGCCGTACAGTTCGAGGCCGGAGGCGTCCCGGCAGGCGAGCGCGAGCGTCCGCAACTCGTCGGTGACCGGCAGGGGAACCGGCTCGCCCCGTTCCGCCGGCGGGAGCAGCGGCGAGGGGCGCCGCACCGCCCACACGACGTCGCCCGCTCCGTACAGCTTCACGTCGACCCCCGCCACATCGACGTAGTGCTGGGCCAGCACCATGCCCTCGGACCACGGCAGCCGCCGGAGCTCGCCGGGGGAGTCCACCCGTACGATCCCGAGGCCGTTGTCGCCGTACGGGGGCTTCAGCAGCAACGGCCAGGCCGTGTCCGGCAGGTCGGCCAACGAGTCCGGCCGGTCGGCGAGGAACGTGACCGGTGTGGGCACCCCGGCCCGGGCCAGGAGCTGCACGGTGTACGGCTTGTCCCGTACGGCCTGGACGGCCTCCCAACGGTTGACCGTGCGCACACCGCTCAACTGGGCCCGCAGCAGCAGTGACAGGGCGAACGCGTTCCGGGTCCGGGGCACGACCAGGTCACCCGGCTGCAGCGCGAGCAGCGCCCTTCGGGTCGCCACCCGCCCCGGTGCGGGGTCCTCGTCCGCCCCGACCTCGGCGACCAACCGGTCCGCCGGGGCCAGCACGGCGGGCGCCTCCCGTCCACGCAACGCGTCGACCAGGGCTCCCGGCATACGCTGCGCGAGATACCGGGCGTCGGTGAGGATCACCACGCGGTTCATCGGCAGCCCCAGGCGGCCGCGGCCCCGGCCACGGCGAGCTGCTCACGGACCGCGCCGCGCAGCGCGGTGACGGTGAACGGCTTGGTCAGGAACACATTGGCCCCGGCGGCCAGACACTCCGCCCGGTGCTCGGGATCGTCGTACCCGGTCAGCACCACGACCGGCAGCTCCTGATGGTCCTCGCGCAGCATCCCGAGCATCGCCCCGCCCGGCAGTCCGGGCAGGCCGAGATCGAGAACGACACAGTCGACGCCGTCCGCCTCGGCGATGAACAGCCCCACTTCGCCGTCTTCGGACAGTACGACGTCATGCCCGTCCCGGCGCAGCGCCTTGACCACGAGGGTCGCTATGTGTGGCTCGTCCTCCACGACCAGGATGCGCGACATGGTGTCCTCCGGGTGAACGCAAGGTGAAGCGAAGGTGTCTTCAGCTGACCTTCAGCTTGAGCCGCCCCGGTGAGTCAGGTGTGAGAGGGGAATGAGTGACTTCTCATGCTGCCGACGTGCGGCGACGATCCGCAGGGCGGGGGCTACGCGTCCGCCAGTTCCGCCAGGATGTCCGCGTGGCACGGCTCCGGAGAGCACCAGCAGGCCAGCGTCCTGCCGCGCAGTTCCGGCACCAGGGCGAGGAGCTCCGGTCGCGCCATGAGGTACTCGCGGTACTTCACCATGATCTCGACCCGCGTCCCGTCCCGTTTCTTCTTCGCGGTGTCGTACTGGAATGGGTTGTAGAGCGGGTGCTCGGGCAGGTCCCAGTGGCCCATGGTCCAGCGGCGGCCGACGTACACGAGGTCGTCGGGGGCGTTCTCCAGCCGCGGGCCGAAGTCATGGATGCGGCCCTTGAGGTTGATCACGGTGGTGCTCACGCACGTCTCCCTGGGCGACGACTCCCTACGCTACCGGGATTCGTTCGCGGTGCCTCGGCCTGAAGGACTTCCCCGGGCGGTCGGTGCAGGCGGCCGGGCGAGGCTCCGGGTCAGGGCCCCACCCGTCGCCAGTCCGTCACAGGGCCGGGGTTTGTGTGGTCCGCAGGGGTGACCCAGAAGGCCTTGCCCAGCTCAGCGCTGAAATGGGCGCCTGCCCGGCCGTCCCCCGACGATCGGCCCGTGAGGCGGCGGCCGATCCACGGCAGCAGGTACTGCCGGGCGAACCGCGCGTGGGCCACCTGGCGGGCGGTCCACCCGGGCGGCGGCATGACCGGCATCGGCGTCCGCCACTCCGGGTCCTCCGCCTCGTGGCCGAGCGTCTGCCAGACCGCCTCGGCGACCCGGCGGTGCCCTTCGGCGGTCAGGTGGAGCCGGTCCACGTCCCACATGCGGGGATCGCTCAGCGAGGCAGCGCCGTATAGGTCGACGACGAGGGCGCCGTGCCGGGCGGCCAGGTCGTCGACGCACGCGAACAGCTCCTCCATGCGTGGCCGGAACCGCTCCAGGACGGGGCCCTGGCGGCCGGGGCTGCGCATCAGGACGAGCTGCTTGCAGGAGGGGGCGAGGCGCTCCACGGCCTCCTCCAGCAGGCCGCGCACCCGGCCCATGTCGCACTTCGGCCGGAGCGTGTCGTTCAGGCCGCCGACCAGGGTGATCACGTCCGCGTCCATCGCGGCCGCGACCTCCACCTGCTCGGCGACGATCTGGCCGATCAGCTTCCCGCGCACCGCGAGGTTGGCGTACCGGAAGCCGGGCGTCCGCGCGGCCATCCGGCCGGCGAGGAGGTCCGCCCAGCCACGGTACGTACCGTCGGGGAGGAGGTCGGACATGCCTTCGGTGAAGGAGTCCCCGACCGTGACGAGGCTGGAGTAGGCGGGACCTGGGCCGGGGGCGGGAGGGCCGGCGGGGCTGGAATTCGTCTGCATGGCGTCGAAAATGGTACCCCGAAGCACATACCCAGCGGTCGGTCACCCTCTCCCGCCGACCCGCCGACCCGCCGACCCGCCGTCCGCCCTCCGTCGCCGCCATCGGCCGTCTGTCAGCCGCCAACCGTGAGCTGTCAGCCGCCACCGGCCAGCCGCCCCCCGGCCCGAGGCGGACGGCGGTGGACGGCGGACCGGACGGCGGACCGGGCGGCGATCGGCCGGATGCCTCAGACGGTCGGCTGGCCGAACAGTTCCCGGAGGACGTCCTCCATGGTGACGATGCCCGCGAGTCGTCCGTCACCGCCCAGCACGGCAGCCAGATGCGTGCGGCTGCGGCGCATCGCGGTGAGGACGTCGTCCAGCGGTGTGGTCTCCCGGACCCGGGCGATGGACCGCATGTCCCGGACGGAGAACGGCACGTCCCTCGGGGCCGCGTCGAGCGCGTCCTTCACATGGAGGTAGCCCACGATCCGGCGCCCCTCGTCCACCACGGGGAAGCGGGAGAAGCCGGATTCGGCCGACAGCCGCTCCAGTTCCTCAGGGGTGACCCCCATGCCCGCGTAGACGACCCGCTCCAGCGGGAGCACCACGTCCCGCACGGGCCGGCGGCCCAGTTCCAGGGCGTCCCGCAGCCGCTCCTGCGCGCGGTCGTCGATGAGGCCGGCCTCGCTGGAGTCCGCGACGAGACGGGCCAGCTCGGTGTCCGAGAAGGTCGCCGAGACCTCGTCCTTCGTCTCGATCCGCATCAGCTTCAGCAGCGCGTTCGCGAAGGCGTTGATCGTGAAGATCACCGGGCGCAGCGCACGCGACAGGGTCACCAGCGGCGGACCGAGCAGCAGGGCGCTGCGCACCGGCTCCGCGAGGGCGATGTTCTTCGGCACCATCTCGCCGAGCAGCATGTGGAGATAGGTGGCGAGCGTCAGGGCGATCACGAAGGAGATCACGTGCCCGGCCCCCTCCGGCACACCCACCGCGTGGAACAGCGGCTCCAGCAGGTGTTCGATCGCCGGTTCCGCGACGACACCGAGGACCAGGGTGCACAGCGTGATGCCGAGCTGCGCGGCCGCCATCAGCGCGGACACGTGCTGCAGACCCCACAGCACGCTGCGGGCCCTGCGGTCGCCCTGTTCGGCGTACGGTTCGATCTGGCTGCGGCGTACGGAGATCAGGGCGAACTCGGCGCCCACGAAGAAGGCGTTGACGACCAGCGTCGCGAAACCGATCAGCAGCTGGACGGCGGTCATCGGGTCTCCTCCTTGTGCTCCTCGGCGGACGCCACCGGCGCGTGCAGCAGCACCCGTGCGGCCCGGCGCCCGGCCGCGTCCACCACGTCGAGCCGCCAGCCGACGACCTCCACGCTGTCTCCGACGGCCGGGATACGGCCCAGTTCGGTGGCGACGAGGCCCGCGAGGGTCTCGTACGGCCCTTCGGGCGCGCGCAGGCCGACGCGGGCGAGCTGGTCGGTGCGGGCCGAGCCGTCGGCCGAGTACAGCTCCCGGCCGTGCTCGTCGGTGCCGACGGGGGCGAGGTCGGGTGTCTCGTGCGGGTCGTGCTCGTCGCGGACCTCGCCGACGACCTCCTCGACGATGTCCTCCAGGGTCACGACGCCGGCGGTCCCGCCGTACTCGTCGATGACGACGGCCATCGTGCGCTTGCCGGAGAGCCGGTCGAGGACCCGGTCGACGGTCAGTGACTCGGGCACGAGCAGCGGCTCGCGCAGCAGTTCGGCGACGGACGTGCGCAGCCGGCGCTCGGCGGGCACGGCGAGGACGTCCTTGATGTGCACGGTGCCGATGACCGAGTCCAGGCCGCCCCGGTAGACGGGGAAGCGGGACAGGCCGGTGGCCCGGGTCGCGTTGGCCACGTCCTCGCAGGTCGCCTGGGCTTCGAGGGCGATGACCTGGACGCGCGGGGTCATCACGTTCTCCGCGGTCAGATCGGCCAGGTTCAGCGTGCGCACGAACAGCTCGGCGGTGTCCTCCTCCAGGGCGCCCTCCTTGGCGGAGTGGCGGGCGAGGGCCGCCAGCTCCTGGGGACCGCGCGCGGAGGCCAGCTCCTCGGCCGGCTCGATGCCGAAGAGCCGTACGAGACGGTTGGCGGTGTTGTTGAGATGGGTGATGAACGGCCGGAACGCGGCGCTGAACCAGCGCTGCGGGTTCGCCACCTTCTTCGCCACCGGCAGCGGCGCGGAGATCGCCCAGTTCTTGGGCACCAGCTCGCCGACGACCATCAGCACGACGGTCGACAGGGCCGTACCGATCACGAGGGCCACCGAACGCGACGCGGAGCTCGGTACGCCGACCGCCTCCAGCGGGCCCGCGATCAGCTTGGCGATGGACGGCTCGGCGAGCATGCCGACCACCAGGTTGGTGACGGTGATGCCGAGCTGGGCGCCGGAGAGCTGGAACGTCAGATTCCGTACGGCCTTGAGGGCACCCGCGGCACCCCGCTCGCCGCGCTCCACGGCCCGCTCCAGGCGGCCCCGGTCGACCGTGGTGAGGGAGAACTCCGCGGCGACGAAGGCGCCACAGATCACCGAGAGCAGCACCGCCACCAGAAGGAGGAGCACTTCGGTCATCGGGTCACCTCCGTCCCATGGTCGGACAGGGGCGGGAGGATCGCGCGACGTCGGGCGCCGGCGCTGGTACTGGGAGGCTCGCCCATGGGCGGACGCTCACAACCTTTCCGTAGAGGTTGACGGGTCCACCCATGGTAAAGGATCGGCAAAGGCGTGTCGGTCACCCGTTCCCCGGTGCAAGGCGGTCGGTCTGCGAGCGGCTCGTCCTCATCGCCGCCGCTGCTTTTCCTCCGACGCGTACCCGGCCGCCTGCCGGGCATGCTGGGCCCGGCCGCCGCTCACGAACATCGCCTACAAAGGCTTGACCCAGCGCCGCCAGTGGTCCTCGCGGTGGTAGCCACCCGCGGCCCACGTGTGGTGGGCCTGTTCGTTGGCTTCCAGCACCATCGCGTCGACCCGTCGTCCGCCCAGGGCGGCGAAGCGTTGTTCGGCCGCTTCCAGCAGGGCGGTGGCGATGCCCTGCCGTCGGTGGTCGGGGTGGACGGCCAGTCGGTAGGCGGAGCATCGCCATCCGTCGAAGCCGGCTATGACGGTTCCGGTGAGGAGGCCGTCTCGCTCCGCGAGAAGCAGGGCCTCGGGGTCGCGTGCGATGAGCCGGGCGACTCCGTCGTGGTCGTCGCTGATGCTCGTTCCCTCCGCGGCCTCGCGCCAGAACCGCAGCACGGCGTCGATGTCGGAGAGGGTGGCACAGCGGATGTGAAGATCACTCATGGGGGGAGCCAAGCAGAAAGCCGTTCCGCTTGGCGAACGGTTTCCGTGCCGGGGGCGGTGAGCAGCCCGCGATTGCCATCCGGTTCCTCGGGCGGCGTCGACCACCGGCACCGAGGGATCACACCTCCGCCGTGATCCCTGACCACAGGTCTTCGAGGACGAGGTCCGGAAGGACGGCCAGTCCCAGATTCCGCACGTCCACGTTCGGGCCGGCGCCCTTCTCGGCAACGCTCGGCCGCCACGCGGCCAGCCGGTCCACAGCCGAAATCAGGGCTTCCCGGTCGTCACCGAGAAGTGCCGCCATGAGCGACACGACGTGGGCGCGCGAACTGCCCGCCGGAGCCGGGAGCGTGGCCAACCTCGACGCTGTGCGCTGGTCATGCGCCCCGCAGACCGCCGTGAGGGCGGCGAGAGCGAATCTGACCGCGTCGCTCTCCTCCTCCCAGCGGGACAGCAGTCTCGGCAGCTCGCCGACGATGGCCCGCCGTGTCAGGCACTCCGCCGCGGACTCCTCCCATGCGCCCCCGAGCGCCACGACGCGGTCGGCCACGGAGACCGCCGCTGCCGGCCCCGAGGCGCCGAGCCGCAACAGATCGCAGAGCAGGACCAGGCGGGTGCCGGGAGCGACGCCGTCGTCACAGACCAGCTCCGTGAGGAAGGGGACGGACTCGACCGTGGTGTCGGTGCAGGTGCCCTGGTGGGCCACGGCGTCCGCGAGTTCGCCGAGGAACTCGCCCGTCGCGCCATAGGGCTCGCCGAACGCGAACTCCTCATCGAGCAGCCACTCCACGGCATCGGGCGCGTTCTCCGCACCGCCGTACAGGCGCTCCGCGGCCGCCACCACGGCCCGGACCGTGGTTGCGGGCTCGCCGACTCCGCAGCGGTCCCACGGCGGTCCGTCCGGAGGTCGCGCGGGATCCTCGGGCAGCGGAACGGGAACGGGGACCTCGGCGCCGACCTGGTCATGGGCCAGGCCGTCCGTGGTGAAGGCCCCTTCGAGGGTCGCGGCATGCCCCTCGCTCTGCCCCTGCTGAAAACCGCCGTGGGCACGGGCGACGGCGGCCACCCGTATGCGTTCGCCGCGGAGGAACGGTGCGAGAGCCCCGCGCTCGTGCCCGCTGTACACGGCCAGCGAGAAGACCTGCCACCACCCTTCCAGCTCCGGGTCCATGGACGGCATGCGGTACCAGAAGCTCGACGGAACGAACCGAAAGTGATCGCAGACGCGCACGGCCGTCAACCGGTGCCTCATCCCGGCCAGCTCGGCCGCGGCGGCGCGGGCGGCATCCTCATTCGGCAGGGTCAACGTGTACTGGACTCCCCAGGCGGGAGGTGCGGCCGCCATCAGCCGCACTGCCAGGTGAACATCGCCCGCGCGCAGCGGACCGACCCACTGCCGCAGATCTCCGGCGAAGGACGCCGCAAGGCGAAGGCCCGAAGGGCACCTCGGGAACCATGTGTCATGGGCCCGATCATCCACGGCACCACTGACAGAGCCCCCCCACCCCCCGCCTCCGCTGCGTGCCCCACTGGGGGCGTGGGCCGGGACATGCGCGAAGCGTGACGGAACACCGGTGTCAGTCCCGTCCGTCAGAATGTCGCAAACAGCGATTGCGACGCGGGAGTGACGTAGGGGGCCTTGCGACAGCGGCCCTGCCACGGCTCCTCACGTCCTGACTGGAAGGCCACCATGAGCTGGGACGTACTCCTCCTCCGCCTGCCCGACGACCTCACCTCGGTGCAGGAGATCCCCGCCGACCACACCCCGGACCCGCTCGGCCGGCGGCACGACGTACTCGCGGCTGTCGCCCGGGCGTGCCCCGAAACTGACCTCTCGGACCCCACCTGGGGCAAACTGTGCGGCCCCACGTGGTCCATCGAGCTCAACATCGGCTCACAGGACCCGGTGGACTCGATCATGCTGCACATCCGGGGCTCCGGTGACGACGTGCTGACGCCCGTGCTCCGTCTCGCCGACGCTCTGCGGTGCAAGGCACTCGACTGCTCCGATGGGAGCCTGATGGCTCCTGGGCGGACGTCAGGCTGGCACGCTTTCCAGGAGTTTCGTGATCGAGTGGTCGGACCCTCGAGGTGACGCCTCCCGGTGACGCCTCCCGGTTCCCCGGAGTCGTCCGCGACTGGGAGCACAGGTCCGACCGGCGTCCGGGTCGCGAGGGGGCGTCTCATCTGCCCTGTAGCGCCTCGATGACCTTCGCGAAGATCTCCATGTTCGGTTCCAGGACGGTCAGATACGAGAAGCCGTACCGTTCGCGCTGGGACAGGACCTGGGCGACGATCTCGTCCAGTGTCCCCACCAGGACCAGCGGCAGCTGGAGGACCTGCTCCTCGGTGAGGTTCGGCAGGTGGCCGAGCCACGGCCGCACCGCGGCGGCCCGGTCCTCGGTCAGCTCGACGATCTGGATCAGCAGGTTGAGTTCGGCGGGCTCCTTCCGCCCGGCGGCGAACTCCTGGTACCGGCCGACCCGTTCGTCCAGCTCCTCGGCGGTCAGCGGTTCCAGCTTCCCGCCCGCGACCGTCCGCGCGCCCGTGAACGCCGCGATGTCCGCGTGCTCGGCGGTGACGCGGAGCATCCGGTCGCCGTTGGCGCCTATCAGCAGCGGCACCCGGGGCCGCTGCGTGGGGCGCGGCATGGGGGTCCCCCCGCTCGAGCGCAGCCGAGAGTGGGGGAGGTCGTCGGAACCGAGCAACCGGTCCAACTCCTCGACCGTGCGCAGCAGATGGTCGACCCGCTCGCCGGGCGACCCCCACGGCAGCCCCGCCTTCTCGTGCTCGGCCGCCACGTACCCGGTGCCGAGTCCCAGCTCCAGCCGCCCCCCGGTCAGCGCGTCCGTGGTGGCGACCTCACGGGCGAGCAGCGTCGGGTTCCAGAAACCCGCGTTGAGCACGAACGTGCCGAGCCGCGGCCGCTCGGTCGCCTCCGCCGCGGCCACCAGGGACGGGAACGGTGCCGGCATGCCCAGATGGTCGGGGACCAGGATCACGTCGTAGCCGAGCTGTTCGGCGCGGCGGCACTTCGCCCGCCACTCCCCGCCCGATGTGGGGCTGAGCAGATTGACTCCGAAGCGGAACGGGCGCGGCATGAACTCTCCTCACTCGAAAGGGACTTGAGTCGGGCACACCGACGAGTACATCATTCGTGCGCGATGGCCGCCAGCACGTTCATCCGGGACGCCCGCAGCGCCGGCAGCAGGGCCGCGACCACGCCCACGACCGCCGAGCCGATCACGACGGCGACGACCGTGCCCCACGGGATCGCCAGCGCCTTCATTCCCTGGAGCGCCAGGATCTGCTGCACGCACACGCCCCAGACCAGCCCCAGCGCGAGCCCGAGGACGGCTCCGAACACGGCGATCACCACCGACTCCAGCCGGATCATCCGCCGCAACTGCCGCCTGGCCAGCCCGATCGCGCGCAGCAGTCCGATCTCCCGGGTGCGCTCCACCACCGACAGGGCGAGGGTGTTGACCACGCCGAGCACCGCGATGACGATCGCGAGGCCCAGCAACGCGTAGACCAGGTAGAGCAGTACGGCGATCTGGCCCCGCACCAGCTCCTTGTAGTCGGCCTGGTCGCGGACCTGCACCTGCGGATACGCCTTCAGCGTCCGCTCCAGGTTCGCGCGCAGCTCGTCGGCGCCCGCGCCGGAGCCGGTGTTCACATACAGGGCCGAGTCCTGCCCGTCGGGCACCTGGGTCTCGATGGTGCCCATGCCGAAGAACAGCCCGCCCCGCATCCCGAAGCCGTCGCCGGTGTCCTGGTCGGTGAGGGCGGCCACCTTCAGCTCGGCGTTCTTCCCGGCGGGGAACCGCACCGGGAGCGTGTCGCCGACCGTCACGTCGTGCTCCCGCGCGAAGTCGACGTCCATGGCGATGGCACCCTCCGCGAGGGCGGCCGCGCTGTCGCCCCGGGCGTAGGTGACGTTCGCGACCTCGTCGAGCCGGGCGTCGTAGGCCGCGGCGGTCGTCTCGACCCGGTCGCCGTCGGGCAGCCGTACCGCGACCGGGGTGAACCGCTGCCGCACCAGGAGCCCGACGCCGTCGGTGGCGCGGATCCTGTCGGTGACCTCCTGCGGGAACGGCAGGAAGTTCTGGTTCTGGACGACGAAGTCGGCGCCCAGGGTCTTGTCGATCTCCTGGTCGAAGGACTTCGTCATCGACGCGCTCGCCACGGACATGCCGCCGACGAGCGCGATCCCCACCATCAACGCGGCGGCGGTGGCCCCGGTCCGGCGTGGGTTGCGCAGGGCGTTGCGCTGGCTCATCCGGCCCACGGAGCCGAACAGCGCGGGGAACGCCCCGCCCAGGACCCGGATGACCGGCCGTACGAGGAGCGGTCCCGCGATGACCGTCGCGACGAGGGTGAGGACCACCCCGAGGCCGAGCAGGGAGGCCGCCGACCCAGTGTCCGACGACACCGCGCACCCCACGAGCGCGGCGGCACCGGCCGCCCCGACGACTCCGCCGACCACCGCGCGCACCTTCAGCGGCCGCCCGACCCCGGCGATCTCGGCGTCCGCGAGCGCCGCCATCGGCGACACGGCCGACGCCCGCCGCGCCGGCAGATAGGCCGCCACGAACGTGACGCCGAGTCCGACGACGTAGGCCGCGACGGGCGTCCCCACGCCGATCACCATCTCGGTCGACTTCAGGTTCATCCCGAAGGCGCCCATGAGCGCGATCAGCCCGAAGGCCAGTCCGATGCCGGTGGCGAGGCCGAGCGTCGACCCGACGAGGCCGAGCAGCGCCGCCTCGGTCAGCACCGATCGCCGCACCTGCCGCCGGTCGGCTCCCAGCGCACGCAACAGGCCCAGCTCACGGGTGCGTTGGGCGATCAGCATCGAGAACGTGTTGACGATGAGGAACATCCCGACGAGCGTCGCGATCCCGGCGAAGCCGAGCATCACGTACTTGATGACGTCGAGGAATCCGCCGAGCGAGGCGGCCGCCGACTCGGCCTGTTCGTCGGCGGTCTCGTACGTGTACGCCGTCGGCCCCAGCGCCTCGGCGATCCGCTGCTCGAGCACCTCGTCGCTGACCCCGGGCTCGGCGGTCACCGAGATGCCGGTGGCGGCGTCGGGATCGCCGAGCAGCTCGGTCTGCGCGACCCGGGTGTCGAGGAAGACGAGCGCGGAGCCGGGATTGGTGGTGGTGAAGGTGGCGATGCCGACGACCTGCACCTCGAAGGAGCCCGGCCCGGCCAGGACCGCCAGGGTGTCGCCGATCCGCACGTCCTTGTTCTCGGCGGTGTCCGCGTCGAGCAGCGCCTGGCCGGGGCCTTCCGGCGCGTGCCCGCTGGTCAGCTTCACCGGGCTGCGGTCGGTGGGGTGCCAGCCGGTGGCGATGGTGGGGGCGCCCGTCGTCGGCCCCACCGACTCGTTCTCGCTGTCGACGACGGTGACGTTCTCCACGGACGCGTCGACGTGGGCCTCCGCGACGCCGTCGATGCCCGCGATCCGCTCGGCGAGCGAGGCGGGCACCGTCTCCACCGCCCCGGTCGGCAGCTGGCCCTCCAACTCGTCGTCCTTGGGGCCCACCGTCACATCGGCGGAGGTGGAGGCGAAGAGCCGGTCGAAGGTACGGGTGACCGTGTCCGAGAAGATCAGACTGCCCGCGACGAACGCCACGGAGAGGATCACCGCGAGCGCCGAGAGCAGCAGCCGCCCCTTGTGTGCCAGGAAACTCCGCAGGGTCGCCTTGAGCACGGTCTCAGTCCTTGTCGGTGTCGGTGGCCTCGGTCGTGTCGGTGGCCTCGGTGGTCGGGCCGCTCTCGGGGGCGACGGTCGCCCGGACGGTGTCGAACCGCTTCATGCGCTCCAGGACCGCGTCGGCCGAGGGGCGCTCCATCCGGTCCACGATCCGCCCGTCCGCGAGGAAGAGCACCAGGTCGGAGTGGGCGGCGGCACCGGGGTCGTGGGTGACCATGACGACCGTCTGGCCCAGCTGGTCCACCGCCTCGCGCAGGAAGCCGAGCACTTCGAGCCCGGCGCGGGAGTCGAGGTTGCCGGTGGGCTCGTCGGCGAAGATCAGCTCGGGCCGCGAGGCGAGCGCGCGGGCGCAGGCGACACGCTGCTGCTGGCCGCCGGAGAGCTGCGCGGGCCGGTGCTTCAGCCGGTCCCGCAGTCCGAGGGTGTCGATGACCTGGTCCAGCCACTTCTCGTCGGGCTTCTTGCCCGCGATGTCCATGGGCAGGGTGATGTTCTCGGCCGCGTTCAGTGTGGGGATCAGGTTGAAGGACTGGAACATGAAGCCGATCCGGTCCCTGCGCAGCCGGGTCAGGTCGCGCTCCCTGAGCCCGGTGATCTCGGTGTCCCCGAGCCACACCTGTCCGGCCGAGACGGTGTCGAGCCCGGCCAGACAGTGCATCAGCGTGGACTTGCCGGAGCCCGAGGGGCCCATGACGGCGGTGAAGCGGCCGCGTGCGATGTCCACGTCGACCGAGTCGAGGGCGAGCACCGTCGTCTCGCCCGAGCCGTACGCCTTCGTCAGGCCCCGGGCACGGGCGGCGATGCCCTCGGCTTCCGCGCGGCCGAGGGTGTGCTCAGCGGCAGCAGTGGACAAAACGGCCTCCAGGCTCGAACCAGTTCGAATTCCGGGCGTTCTCGGCCGAGCCTAGTGTGGCCCAGGGCACAGCCGAAATCCCCCCGAGGGTCGAGGCCGTCTCCGTCGTAGGTCGGGCTTCGGGGGTCGGTGTAAGGGGCACCCAGTTGGCGTGGGTCAAGGCGCCCTTGCTCCGCTAGCACTTCGGCGCTAGCGTCGAGTCATGGCCAAGACCCAGCTGAACGTGCGGGTGGACGAGGACACGGCCCGAGCCGCCCGAGAACGAGCCCTGGAGCGCGGGATGAGTGTGAACCGGTACATCGAGGAACTGGTCCGGCAGGACACCGGCGAGGCGGGTCACACCTTCGTCGAGTCCGCCGCCGACTTCATGAAGCAGTACGAGGCGGTCTTCGCCGAGGAGTTCGGCACCGAGCCCGAGAACGGGCGCGAGGGACGTCACTGATCCCTTGAGTCAGCTTCGCATCGACCTCGCCTGGCTCCTGATGGTCGCCGAACGCAAGACGCCCGGCGATCCCCAGGTCACCGACTGGGGCGCCCTCGTCGCGGCCGTCGCCCGGCACGAGGCCCACATCTTCGACGTCGCCGTCTACGACACCCCGCACGCCCGGGCCGCCGCCCTGCTCCAACTCCTTGTGCACGTAACGGCGTTGGAGCGCTCCAACGCGCTGTTCGCCTCAGCCGTCGCCTACGGCTACCTCGTGGCCAGCGGCGTCAAGGTCGTCACCTCCGCCGAACAGGTGCGCGAACTGGCCAGACTGGTCAAGAGCGGCGAGGCCGGCGTGCACGAGATCACGCGGGAGCTGCGTCAGTGGAGTCAGTGAGGCCAGGCCGCCGCGCCCGGCCCAGCACACAGTAGGAGCTGGGCAGCCTAGGCCCCTGCTCGGGCACCAGAAGCTCCCGGACCGCCCCGACCTCGAACCCGGCGGCCCGGAGCGCGTCGACCGGGTCACGCGAGACATGGCAGCCGCCGAACAGCAGCGGCCACACCGAGGCGTCCAGCGCCCGCTGGGCCGTCCGCATGGCCCGTCCACCGCCCCGGCCGTGCTCGAAGAACCGCAGCTCACCACCAGGGCGCAGCACCCGGCGCACCTCGCTCAGAGAGCGCCGTACGTCCCGCACACTGCACAGCACCAGCGACACGACGGCCGCGTCGAACGCCTCGCTCTTGACCGGCAGCGCCTCCGCCGCGCCCGGCACCACGTCCACCGGCACCTCGGCGCGCAGGGCGGCCTCCAGGGCCAGCCGCCGCAGCGAGTGCTCGGGTTCGATCGCCACCACCTCGGAGACGGCGCCGGGATAGCGGGCGAAGTTCAGGCCGTTGCCGGCCCCGATCTCGATGACGCGCCCCGACAGCCCGGCGAGCAACTCGTCACGCAGCGGACCGATCCTCGGCTCCGCCGACACGCTCAGTCGGGCGTAGAACCGGGCGAAGAGGGGGTGGTGCACGGCGTCCTTCGCGGCGCGGGCGCGGGCCATGAGGACCTCCCGAAGAGGGCGGTGCGGATACCGCGATTCTCCCCCGGGAAGCGCCAACTCACCCGTCGCACGGCCGTGGGGAACGACTGTGCGACGGGTGGGGGAGGGGTCAGGCGATGAAGTTGCGGACCTGCTCGTACACGCCGTGGTCGTTGTTCATCTCGTTGTGCGAGACGCAGCCGACCTCGACGTTCGTCGCGCCGCTGAGGATCGCGGTGGTGTCCGGCGTGAGCGCGTCGTCGCAGTTCGACCAGTAGCTGGCGTAGGACACACTGCCCGGCGTCTCGTCACCGGAGTTCAGCGAGGTCAGGAACGAGCTGCCGGTGTACATCTCGCCGCAGGACGTGTAGAGCCACCGGCACCAACCGGCGACGGTCGTCCCGTGGTTCACACCGGCCGTGGAGACGAAGTCGTCCACGTACGCCGTCCCGCCGAGGTTCTTCAGGTAGTAACGGGAGCTGAGCGCGCCCATGGAGTGCACTACCACGTCGACCTTCGCGGCGCCCGTGGAGGCGCGCACACTGTCGATCTTGGTCTTCAGCTGTGCCGCCGTGGTGGCGTTGGACTGGCCCCAGTCGTAGGACCAGGAGTGCAGCTCCGAGGCGGTGTAACCGTCCGCCTTGAAGTACGCGACCCAGTCGTCCCAACTGCTGGACGAACTGCTCAGTCCGTGCACGAAGACGACCGGGTTGTGGGTGGCGGCCTGGGCGGAGGACGCCGAGAAGGTGAGCGACAGAAGGAGCGTGCTGGTCACGGTCGCGAGAGCCGTGGCGATACGGCGCATGCGGCGATGCATGGTGCCTCCTGAAACGGGTGGGGTTCGTCAGGAGTGTCAGCGGGGTCTACGCGCGCCGCATCGGCGAAATCGCCGGTCTTTACTGGTCGGTTAACTCGCAAGTAACGTGATGAGCGTGGTGACTCCGGTGAACCCCCCACAACTTCCGCATCGCTCGCCACCGCCCCCCACGAACGTGTGGCCGAGCCCGAACGCAGCGTCGGCCACCGTGCCCACGCTGTCCGAAGGCGTGCGCGTACGCCTGCTGCACGCCGCCCACGGCGACCCCCGGGCCGCCGCCGAACTCGCCGCCGCCCTCACCCGGCGCCAGCTCACGGGCCTCGACCCGCTCCCCGCCGAGCCCCTGGCGCTGGCCCCCGCCCTGCTGCGGACCCACCGACGGGACGTACGGGCCCTGCCCGACGAGACCCGCTTCCTGCTGCTCCTCGCCGCCGCCGACCAGTACCCCGTGCCGACCCACGCCTACGCACGCGCCGTCACCGCCGCCGGGCTCGACACCCGCCCCCTCGACACGGCGGAGGCGGCGGGCCTCGCGCACACCACGGCCCAGGGCATCGTCTTCCGGGACGCCTGGACCCGCATCGCCGTCTACGAGTCCGCGTCCATGGCCGACCGGCGCGAGGCCCACCGCCTCCTCGCCGCCGTCCTCAGCGGCGAGGGCGAGCGACCCGGCCGGTCCTGGCACCGGGCCGCAGCCGCCCTCGGACCCAGCCGCCGCCTCGCCGCCGAACTCCGTCTCGCGGCACGGGTGGCACGTGCCATCGGCGACCCGACCCTCGCCTCCGCCCTCGCCGAACGCGCCGCGGGCCTCACCCCCGAACCGGCCGAACGCGCGCCCCTGCTCGCCCAGGCCGCCGCCGAGGCCTGGCAGTCCGGCGACGGTGACCGGGCCCGCCGCCTCGTCGCCGCCACCGACGACGACGCGCTCGGCGGACTGCTCGCCCTCCGTGCCGGCAACGCCGCCGAGGCGTTCGACGCCCTGCTCACCGCCACCGTCCGGCACGTCGGCGACCACACCTCGGACCGCGCCGCCCACCTGCTGGCACGAGCCACCGAGGCCGCCATCTACACCGGGGACCTCCGCCGGTGCCGCGAGGCCGCCGCCGTCGCCGACGGGCTCGGCATCCTCCCGCCCAGCACCCTCGGCGCCCTCGCCGCCGCGTTCGAGGGACGCTACGACGACGCCCGGGACGTCCTCGAAGCCGCCGCCGGGCGCTGCGGTCCCGGCGGCGACCCCACCCAGCTCATCCACTCCGGGATCGCCGCCCTCCTCCTCGGCGACCACACCCGCGCCTTCACCGCCACCGCCCGCGCCGCCGCCTCCGCGCGGGCCCGCTGCGAGACGGTGACCGTGCCGCAGGCCATGGAGTTCCGGGCCTACGCCGAGTTCTGGACGGGGCGCCCCAAGGCCGCCGAGGCCGCCGCCGTGGACGCCCTGCGCCAGGCGTACGCCACCGGGCAGGACAACGGGGCCTGCCATCTCCAGGCCGCCCTCGCGATGTTCGCCGCCCTCACCGGCGACGAGGAGGTGTGCCGGGAACGCGCCGAGTCCGCCCGCGTCTACGCCCTGGAACGCGGCCTCGGACTGCCCGCCGCGCTCGCCATGTTCGCGCTCGCCTTCCTCGACCTGAGCACCGGCCGGTACGCCGCCTCGGCCGCCCGGCTGCGCGCCCTCGCGGGCTTCGGCCCCGGGCACGGGCACCGGGCCATCCGGCACATCGCCACCCCGCACTACGTCGAAGCCGCCGTCCGCACCGGCGACACCCGGGTGGCCGTCGCCGCGCACGCCGACTACGACCGCTGGGCCCGTACCGTCCGTAGCGCCGACGACCTCGCGCTCAGCGCCCGCTGCCGGGCCCTCCTCGCGACCGGCGAGGAGGCCGTCGAGCACTACCGCACCGCCCTCGACCTGCACGCCTCCGGCACCCGCGACTTCGAACGCGCCCGTACGGAACTGTTGTTCGGCAGTGCCCTGCGGCGGCTCCGCAACCGCACCGAGGCCCGCGACCGCCTGCACAGCGCGCTGGAGGCCTTCGACCACTTCGGCTCCCCGCACTGCGCGTCCCAGGCCCGCGCGGAACTCCGCGCTCTGGGGGAGCGTGCCTCCGCCGCGCCCGGCACCGAGGATCTCGCCGCCCGCCTCACCGCCCAGCAGCTGATGATCGCCCGCATGGCGGCGGAGGGTGCCACGAACCGCGAGATCGCCGCGCGGCTGCTGCTGAGCCCGCGCACGATCGACCACCATCTGCGGGGCGTGTTCTCGCGGTTGGGGATCAGGTCGAGGATCGAGCTGGTGCGGCTGCTGGGGGAGACGGATACGTAAGGCCGGCCCGCGCCCCGTCAGGGGCGCGGGGCTGTCACATCTGCGGCTCCGCCGCGGGGCGCGACCAGCCACGACGAACCCGCGGTCGATTCGCCACAGGTCCCCTACGGCGCGGCTTCGGCGGCACTGAAGGAAACCGCGTCCCACACCCCACCCAGCGCCGGCGCAAGCCAACTCCCGGCCCCCGCCCGGAAATCGGCGGGCGGCAACGCCCCCGCCCCCGCAGGCACCGCCCCCAGCAGCGGAGCGTTCGCCACCACCGGCAGGTCCGCCACATTGCACCGCGAGGCCAGATCCGGCGCCCCGGGCCAGCTGCCGATGACGACACCCGCCAACTCCACCTCCCGCACGGCGAGTTCGCGGGCCGTCAGTTCGGTCGCGTTCAGCGTGCCCAGCCCGGCCGAGGCGACCAGGAGCACCGGCGCCCCCAGCAGCCGCGCCGTGTCCGCCAGCGTGCCGCCCGCCTCGTCGAAGCGGACCAGGAGCCCGCCCGCGCCCTCGACCAGCACCAGGTCGTGGTCGGTCGCCAGCTTCGCCGCGGCCTCGGCGACGTCCTCCGGGCGCACCGGCGGCAGGCCCGAGCGGCGCGCGGCGGTCGCCGGAGCCAACGGCTCCGGATAGCGGGCGAGTTCGCGGACCGTGACGGCACCCGCGAGCCGGGCCACCTCGTCCGCGTCGCCGCGCTCGTCCGGCCGTACGCCCGTCTGCGCGGGCTTCAGCACGGCCACCGAGCGGCCGGACGCCACGGCCACCGCCGCGACCGCCGCCGTGGTGACCGTCTTGCCGACCTCCGTGCCCGTCCCCGTGACCACCAGGACCGTCATGTCGTCCTCTTCTGTTCCGTCATCCCGCCGTGGCCGCCGCGCACACCGCGCGCGCGATCCGTGCCACGTCCTCGTCGCCCGTGACGTACGGCGGCATCGTGTAGACGAGGTCGCGGAACGGCCTCAGCCACACGCCCTCGCGCACGGCCGCCTCCGTGGCCGCCCGCATGTCCACCGCGTGGTCGAGCTGCACCACACCGATCGCGCCGAGAACCCGTACGTCCGTCACCCCCGGTACCTCGCGCACCGGCGCCAGGCCCTCCCGCAGCCCCGTCTCGATCCGCTTGACCTCCGCGAGCCAGTCCTGGCCCAGCAGCAGCTCGATCGAGGCACAGGCGACGGCCGCCGCCAGCGGGTTGCCCATGAAGGTGGGCCCATGGGCCAGCACCGGCACCTCGCCCCGCGAGATCCCGTCGGCCACCCGCGCGGTGCACAGCGCCGCCGCCAGCGTCAGATAACCGCCGGTCAGCGCCTTGCCGACACACATCACATCCGGCGTGACGGCCGCGTGGTCCGCCGCGAACAACGCGCCCGTACGCCCGAACCCGGTGGCGATCTCGTCGAACACCAGCAGCACGTCGTGCGCGTCGCACGCCTCGCGCAGCACCCGCAGATACGCGGGGGAGTGGAAGCGCATCCCACCAGCCCCCTGGACCACGGGCTCCACGATCACGGCCGCCAACTCGTCCGCGTGCCGCTCGATCGTCGAGCGCAGCGCCTCCGCGTACGACTCCTCGTACTCGACCGGCGGCGCGTCCACGAACACCTGCCGGGGCAGGACGCCCTGCCACAGCTCGTGCATCCCGCCCTCGGGGTCGCACACCGACATCGGCTGCCAGGTGTCGCCGTGGTAGCCGCCGCGCCAGGTCAGCAGGCGCTGCTTGCCGGGGCGGCCCAGCGAACGCCAGTACTGCAGGCACATCTTGACCGCGACCTCGACGGACACCGATCCCGAGTCGGCGAGGAACACATGCTCCAGACCCTCGGGCGACATGTCGACAAGGTGCTTCGCCAGCCGCACGGCGGGCTCATGGGTGAGCCCGCCGAACATGACGTGGCTCATCCGGCCGAGCTGCTCGCGCGCCGTCTCGTTCAGGACGGGGTGGTTGTAGCCGTGGATCGCCGACCACCACGACGACATGCCGTCGACCAGCTCGCCCGAACCGTCGGCGAGCTTCAGCCGGACCCCGCTCGCCGACTCCACGACGAGCGGTTCCTGCCGGCCCGGCATGGGCCCGTACGGATGCCATACATGCCGCCGGTCGAGCTCCACCAGCTCGGGCACGCTCAGTTCGGGCACGCCCGGACCGTTCAGCTCAGGCATTGGGCGCGAGGTCGGTACCGGCGCCCCGGCGGCGTACGGCCACCAGATCCGTACGGGCCTCGCCGGTCGGAGTCGCGGCGGCCGGGGCCGGTGCGGCGGAACCGCACACCCCACCCCCCGCGTGCGACCCACAACCCGCGCCCGCGCCTTCGCTCTCGTGCGACCCGCAGCCGCCCCCCGCGTGCGATCCGCACCCCGCGCTCTCCCCGGACCCGCAGCCCCCACCGGCGGTCACGGTCGCCCGGTGCTCCGGGAGCGTCACCTGGTCGGCGCCCTCGACCTCGAACCCGGCGTCCGCGATCATCTCCAGGTCGGCCTTGCCCGCCTGACCCTCACTGGTGAGGTAGTCGCCGAGGAAGATCGAGTTGGCCAGGTGCAGGGCGAGCGGCTGCATCGTGCGCAGATGGACCTCCCGGCCGCCCGCGATCCGCACCTCGGCGTCCGGGCAGACGAACCGCACCATCGCCAGGATCCGCAGACAGCGCTGCGGGGTGAGGTTCCACTCCTTGGCCAGCGGGGTGCCCTCGAAGGGGATGAGGAAGTTCACCGGAACGGAGTCAGGGTCCAGTTCGCGCAGCGAGAAGACGACGTCGACGAGGTCCTCGTCGCTCTCGCCCATGCCCGCGATCAGACCCGAGCAGGCGGACAGACCGGCCGCATGCGCCTTGTTGACCGTGTCCACCCGGTCGGCGTACGTGTGCGTCGTCGTGATCTCGCCGTACGTCGCCTCGGACGTGTTCAGGTTGTGGTTGTAGGCGTCCGCGCCGGCCTCGCGCAGTCGCTCCGCCTGGCCGTCGGAGAGCAGACCGAGGCAGGCGCACACCTCCACGCCCTCGTTCTCGTCCTTGATTGCCTTGATGGTGTCCGAGACCCGCTCGACGTCCCGGTCGGTCGGACCGCGCCCGGAGGCCACCAGACAGACCCGCTTGGCGCCCCCGGCGAGCCCGGCCGCGGCGGCCTCCGACGCCTCGTGGGGCTTGAGCCAGGTGTACTTGAGGATGCCGGCGGTCGAGCCGAGCCGCTGGGAGCAGTAGGAGCAGTCCTCGGGGCAGAGGCCGGACTTGAGGTTGACCAGATAGTTCAGTTTCACCCGGCGCCCGAACCAGTGCCGGCGCACCTTCCCGGCCGCGGCCACCACGTCCAACAGCTCGTCGTCGGAGGTGCCGAGGACGGCGAGCGCCTCGGCACGGCTCAGCGGCTCGCGCCGGAGCCCCTTGTCCACCAGCGTGTTCAGCAGGTCCATGAGAGCCGATCCTGTCCTACGGGACCGCTCCCGGCCAAGGATGGTTCGGACAACAGAGTGCGATCGACGTGTGGGTATTGCCACATCGTGGGCGGCTGGTCCGGCCGTTAGTGTCTGTGCACTGCCTACAAAAGCCCTCGCCGTGCCGTCCAGGACGGCGCGGCGCCGCGGGCTGCCCACACCACCCCGGAGGACCCATGGCGTTCGGCTGGATCGACGAGCAGGCCTCCGCGCGCCGCCGGGCCGGGCTGGTACGGACCCTGCGCCCCCGGCCCGCCGACTCCCCGCTCCTCGACCTAGCGAGCAACGACTACCTGGGTCTGGCCCGGCACCCCGAGATCACCGAGGGCGCCGCCGAGGCCGCGCGCCGATGGGGCGGCGGCGCCACCGGCTCCCGGCTCGTCACCGGCACCACCGAACTCCACGCCGAACTGGAGCGGGAACTCGCCGACTTCTGCGGCTTCGAGGCCGCCCTCGTCTTCTCCTCCGGCTACGCGGCCAACCTCGCCGCCGTCACCGCGCTCGCCCCGCACGGCTCCCTGATCGTCTCGGACGCGGGCAACCACGCCTCCCTCATCGACGGCTGCCGTCTGGCTCGGGGCACCACCCAGGTCGTGGCGCACGCCGACCCGGAGGCGGTCCGCAAGGCGTTGGCCGCGGGCGGCGGGGTGCCCGCTGTAGCCGTCTCCGACACGGTGTTCTCGGTGGACGGCGACGCCGCCCCGCTGGCCTCCCTCGCGGCCGCCTGCCGCGAGTTCGGCGCCGGGCTCGTGGTGGACGACGCGCACGGGCTCGGGGTCCTCGGCGACGGCGGCCGGGGCGCGCCCCACGCGGCGGGGCTCGCGGGCGACCCCGACGTCGTCGTGACGGTCACGCTGTCGAAGTCGCTGGGCAGCCAGGGGGGTGCCGTGCTCGGCCCGGCCAAGGTCATCGACCACCTGGTCAACGCGGCCCGGACGTTCATCTTCGACACGGGCCTCGCCCCGGCGGCGACCGGCGCGGCGCTCGCCGCGCTCCGGCTGCTGCGCCGTGAGCCGGAGCGCGCCGCACGCGCCCGTGAGGTGGCGCGGGAACTGCACACACGGCTGACGGCGTCGGGCCATGAAGCGGTGCGGCCCGACGCCGCCGTGGTCTCCGTACGGGCGCCGTCGCCGGATCAGGCGGTGAGGTGGGCGGCCGACTGCCGTGCGGCGGGTCTCGCCGTCGGCTGTTTCCGCCCCCCGTCCGTGCCGGACGGCGTGTCCCGGCTGAGGCTGACCGCCCGCGCGGATCTCACACGGGGGCAGATCGACCGGGCTGTGGGGATCATCGGCGATACGCGACCGTGAGTCGGCGTCAGGGCCGTGCGTCGCCGTAAGCGGAAGTGCGAACGCCGTCGGTGGTGGTCACCGCAGCGTGGTGATGAATCCCTCCCAGGCGTCGGGGTCGAACAGCAGGGCGGGCCCCGCCGTGTTCTTCGAATCGCGTACGGCCACCAGACCGGCCCAGCGGCCGGACGCGGGACGGGCCGTCTCCACGCAGTTGTTCATTCCCGTGCTGCGACTGCTGCGCAGCCATCGCACTCCGCGTAGTGCGGTACTGGTGGGTACGTTCCGAGGCAGTGCGGACATGGTGCCTCCTTACGCGCCGGCGGCTAGCCCGGCGATGTAATCCAACGAGTCCTCGGGCGAAAGGGCGTGGATCTGAAGGGCGTTGAAGGCCTCGACATACGCCTTGAGGTCTTCTTTCCGTTCGAGGTAGAGGCTACTCGTCAAGTGGTCGAGAACAACCACGTCCAGATCGGAAGTGCTCCTAAATGAGAAAATTACGAAAGGGCCCGTGACGCCGATGTGCGCCCCGGCAGTGAACGGCAGCACCTGCAGTCGCACCTGGGGAAGCCGGGCCGCCTCGACCAGCCGGCCCAGCTGCCGGGCCATGATCTCGGGACCGCCCACCTCACGTCGCAGAACGCCCTCGTCGAGCACGGCACTCAGCTTCAGCGGCGGGTTCCCGCGCAGCACCTCCTGCCGCGCCAGCCGCACTTCCACGAGCGCGTCGAGTTTGTCGTCTTCCAGCCCCTCCACCGCGGCCCGGGTCACCGCCCGCGCGTACTCGGGGATCTGCAGCAGACCCGGCACCACCGAGGTCTCCAGCGTCCGCATCCCCCCGGCCTGCGACTCCAGGCTGATGAAGTCCCGGTACGTCGGCGGCAGTACGCCCCGGTAGGCGTGCCACCAGTTGTGCCGCCCGCCACCGTCCTCGGAGCCCGCGAGCGCCAAAAGCAGCTCCCGTAACTCGGTGTCGGCGACCCCGTACGCGTCCAGCAGCTTGCGCACGTCCGCGGGCTTCACGCCGCTGGCGCCCGTCTCGATCCGGCTCACCTTGGACTGGTGCCAGCCCACCCGATGGGCCGCCTCGATACTGGTGAGCGCGGAACGGGTGCGCAGGACACGCAACTCGGCACCGAGCTTGCGGCGGCGCACCGCCGGACCGTACTGCATGGGATTCTCCTTCCGCCCGGCGCGCGAAGTCGGGGTGACGACAGAGGATGGACGAAACCCTCACCCAAATACGGTCGGCCGTCGGATAGTTCACCGCTTCGAGCGACAGATATATGCATATCTTGGTGGATCGCCACCCGTGACAGCCCAGGTAGTGGCAGTCTGGCGCGAAGCACCAGTCCGGGACCGTAGTCGAACCATCCGCTCCCTGTCGGACACCGGTCCCGTGGGAAAGGGACGCCTCGCCATGGCAGATCACCTGGAAGCATCCGTCACTCTGCCGAGCGATCCCGCCTCGGTGTCCACGGCCCGGAACTACGTCGCCGGCGTGCTCGCCGAATGGGGCCTGCCGGGCGACACCGACGTCGCCGACACCGTGCGCCTGATCGTGTCCGAACTCGCCACCAACGCCGTCCAGCACACCCTCGGTCAGTCGCCCACCTTCACCGTGGACCTCGCCCTCGACCGGGACGAGCGCCTGCGCATCGGCGTCACCGACAGCCATCCACGCTTCCCGAAACGGCTGCCGGCCGCCGTCCAGCAGGACAACGGCCGGGGCATGGTCATCATCCGCTGGCTGACCGCCGAGTGCGGCGGCAGGCTCAGCGTCAGACCCACACGGGAGGGCGGAAAAACGGTGGCGATCGAACTGCCGTGGACGGTCCCGGTGCGGCCGGTCAGCGCGGGCGGTCCGCAGGAACCCTGACGGGGCCCTCGTCCGTGGCCGACCGTGCCGACGAGTCGGCGTGGTCGGAGAAGCGGACCACCAGTTTCGGGAGCGCGGCCCACAGGAGCAGGCAGACGAGGAAGGTGCCGGCCCCGGCGGCCATCCCGGCCTTCCGGCCGAGCGTCACGTCCACGACGAGCAGGACGGAGCCGGTGAAGGCCGGCATCAGCACGATCAGGCCCGCGGTGGCCAGCCGGGACGACACCTGGACGATGAGGGGCTTGGCGTTCTGCTGGAAGAGCGAGCGGTGCAGGGCGGCCGGGGCGGTGAAGAGCGTCGCCGCGAGGACCGCGAGCAGCAGGGTGACGACGTAGGTGGCGCGCTGGAAGGAGTCCAGGTCCGGGAAGCGCGGGGTGAAGGCCAACGTCAACAGGAACGCGAAGAGGATCTGCACCCCGGTCTGGGTGACGCGCAACTCCTGGAGCAGTTCGGAGAAATTGCGGTCGGCGCGTTCGAGGGGGGTCTCGTTGCGTGCGGGACGGGTGCGTTCGTCGGCCATGGTCGAACGGGTATCCAAAACCGCCGGTCGCACGCCCGTCGGGGGCGGCGGAGAGCTCCGCCGCCCCCGACGGTGGGTCAGCGGACCCGGCCGTACCAGACGTTCTTCGTCCACAGCTTCTGCAGCCGGACGACGTCACCCGTCTTCGGCGAGTGCCAGATCTTTCCCTTCCCCGCGTAGATACCGACGTGGTAGACGTTCGAGCCCGAGTGGAAGAAGACGAGGTCTCCGAGCTTGCGGCTGCTCGCGGAGATGTGCTTCGTCTTGTTGTACTGCTGCTGAGCAGTACGGGGCAGCTTCTTGCCCGCCTTCTTGAACGAGTAGAGCGTCAGCCCTGAGCAGTCGAACCTGCTCGGGCCCACGGCGCCGTACTTGTAAGGGGAGCCCTTCTTGGAAGCCGCGACCTTGAGTGCCTTCGACGCCACCGTGGCGGCCTCGGCGCCGGATGCGGCGCCCGGGACCACGATGCTGCCGCTGACAGCGGCGATGGTCAGAGCCGAGGCCGTGCCGGCCCGGGTCAACAGCGACGGGACACGATTCAGCGCAGTCATGCGCAACCCTTCGTCAGCCGCCTGTGAAGGATGACCTGTCGGATTCGGGCTGGCGAAGTTGCCCGGCCGCTGACGCGGCTTCACCCCAAGGGCTGCTCGGCGCGGTCATGGCGTGACCGTTCCGGCGACCCGTCGTGCTTGGGTCCTCCACTCCTGCCGATGCACTTCTGTCGACCGGTCATCCGGGCGGCGGCAGGACTCGGCGTCCACCCGGATCGCCCCGCCGCTGTGGCGGGGGCTTGTCGTCAGGAAGGGATCTTGGCGCACAGAAGTCCGAAAATCCCAACGGAACCGGGGATTTGTGGTCTTACTCACCACTCGCCCGTTCGGGTGGACAGACCATTTTCAGCGGTTGTGTCCAGCCGGTCGAGGAGGTCCGCACCAGCACCGGAATGACATATTCCGGCCCGGTACCAGGCATGTTGCGCAACTTCACAGGTCCTCACGACGTATGGGCCGATGGGTCGATCGCAGTAGGCCGTCCGGACGGCACGAAACCTGGACCGGACGCCCCGTCAGTAGTACGGCGAGCGACCCGGGATCGGTTCAGGCGCGTTCAGGCGGGTGAGTCCTCCGGCTCCGGCGGCAGCGCCACCCGGCCCGCCCGTCGCTCGCCGTCCAGGACCCGAAGGGCGCGCGCGAGCGTCGGGGCGTGGACTTCGTTCTCCCCGCGCCTGTGCATCAGTTCGAGCGCATCGCGCAGGGCGGCCGCCTTGGCGACGAGCGCCTGCGCCGCGCGCAACCCGCGATATGTGTCACCCGGCCGGGCCGGATTGATCCGGCCGAGCAGATCGACCACATCCAGGTAACGGTCGATCAGCTCGGCCTCGGCGCGGGTGAGCGCGGGCAACGGCGGGAGTTCGGGTGGGAGCATCCGCGGCTCACCTCGCGCCGGGGAGCGTGCCCGAGGTCCTGCGGCCCGGAATCACCCGATCGGCCAGGCCGTACTCGACCGCCGCCTCCGCGTCGAGGAACGTGTCCCGCTCGATGTCCGCGCTGATCCGCTCCGGGCTCTGGCCGGTGTGCCGGACGAGCATCTCCTCCAGCCTCCGGCGGTTGCGCGTCAGCTCCTCGGCCTGGATGGCCAGATCGCTGGCCTGCCCCTCGATCCGGTCGGCCACCGCCGGCTGGTGGATCAGCACCCGCGCGCCCGGCAGCATGAACCGCTTCCCCGGCGTGCCCGCCGCGAGCAGCGCCGCGGCGGCCGAACCCGCCTGTCCCAGACAGACGGTCTCCACGTCGCAGGTGACGAAGCGGATGGTGTCGTAGAGGGCCGTCATCGCGCTGAACGAGCCGCCGGGCGAGTTGATGTACAGCGAGATGTCGCGGTCCGGTGCCTGGTGCTCCAGGTGCATGAACTGCGCCGTCACGTCGTTCGCCGACGTGTCGTCGATCTGCGTCCCGAGGAACACGATCCGTTCTTCCAGCAACTTCGCATACGGATCCATCGTTCGGTGACCCGCACTGGTGCGCTCGGTGAACTCGGGCAGCACGTGACGGGCCGACGGTCGGTTCGCGGGCATGAGACACGCCTCCTCTGATCGACTTCTGTAAAAAATGTACAGGACGTACGTAGCGAGGAGGAGGGGATCTGCCGAAAGCGCGGGGCGGGGGTCTCGAAGCGCGCCGGGGTCAGAATGGGATCTTCCGCTCAGGGCGGCGCGAGGCGCCCGGTCTAAGCTGGACGTCATGGCCTACGAGATTCCGGTGACGCAAGCCAGGGCTGAGCTCGCCGATCTGATCAACCGCGTGGTCTACGGCGGCGAGCGCGTCGTCGTGACGCGGCACGGGAAGCCCCTCGTCGCCCTGGTCTCGGCAGCCGACCTGGAGCAGCTCGAAGCGCTCCAGGAGCCGGCCGACGAGCCGGTGATCAGCGCCGTCTCCCGAGTCCACGAGATCGCACCCGCCTCACGCGAGCAGCAGCGCTTCGGTATCGCGGCCGAGCATCGGGGGTCGGGGGCTTCTTAGCGCCGGGGCGAGTGCCTCCGCGGACGGCTCTCCTCGATGGACGGCTCTGCTCGATCGCCGACGCCAAGGCCGTGCGCCCCCGTCCGCTACAGCGGGGGCGCACGGCCGGTCTGGTGGAGCGGTCGCCGGTGGGTCAGTGAGCGGCGGTCGGGGCCGGCGACGGCTCAGGGGTGGACCGCTCGGTGGGCCGGGTGCGGCGCCCGCGCAGGTCGCCCAGGAGGACCGCCGTCAGGCCGAGGCCGGCCCACGCGGTCAGCACCAGGGCCGGGGTCAGGGCGCCGGCGCCGTCGAAGAAGGAGACCGAGCGCAGGAGTGAGGCGCCCGCACCCGGCGGGAGGAGCTGGCCGAGGGCGCCCACCGGCTCGGGGAGCATCTGGGGTGCCGAGGAGGCGCCCGCGAACGGGTTGCCCAGGAAGACGATCAGCAGGGCGCCCAGACCGAGGCCCGCCCGTCCCAGCAGTGAGGCGAGTCCGGCCACGGTGGCGCCGACGGCCAGGGTCGCCAGGCTCAGCACACCGGCCTCGGCCCACCAGTGACCGCCGAGCACACCGAGCCAGCTGTCGGCGAGGGTGGCGGCAGCGGTCCCCACCAGCGCGGCGGCCCCGGCCAACGCGCCGACCGCACGCCCCCGGCGCAGTCCGAGCAGGGTGACCAGGGCGCCGGACGCCGTACCGGCCAGGGCCAGCGGCAGCACGCTCGAACCGAAGGCCGAGCCCCGCGGGTCGCTCGCCGGGCTGGCCACCACATCGGTCGTCGTCACCCGGACGCCTTCCTCGGCGGCCTGCTGTGCCACGGCCTGCTGCAGCAGCTGGGCGACCATCGGGCTCGCGGCCGAGGCGGTGAGCAGCTTCGGCCCGGCCTGGGTGACGACCATTGCGCCGTATACGGTCCGGTCCTCGATGGCCTCCCGCGCGGCCGCCTCGTCGGCGTAGCGGTGGATCTCGAACGCGCCGTCCCGCTGCTCCAGCTGCCGTTCGACCTGGGCCACGGCGGTCGCCGGTCCGGCCACGCCGAGCGGCAGGTCGCGGGGCGCGGTCCGGGCGTTGGGCCAGGCGAAGGCCCAGAGCGCGAGCGCCGCGACGAGCGGGATCAGGACGATGATCGCGACCATGCGGCGGCCCGGGGGTACCGAATTTCCCGGGGTCGCCGGGCCGGTGGGGGCGGCCGGTGCGGCGGCCGCGGTGGGTGCAGCGGACGGGGCGGACATGGGCACTCCCTAAAAAGAAGGATCGTTCGTTTTTCTTGACTTCACCATGCTCCCGGGTGCCGCGCTTGTCAAGAAGGAACGTTCGTTTTACGTTTGGCGGCATGCCCCGCGTATCCCAGGAGCGTCTGGACGCTCGCCGCCGCCAGATCCTCGACGCCGCCGCCCGCTGCTTCGCCCGCAACGGCTTCCACGCCACGTCCATGCAGGACGTCCTCAAGGAGGCCGACCTCTCCGCCGGAGCGGTCTACCGGTACTTCAGCGGCAAGGAGGAGCTGATCGCCGCGATCGTCGCCACGGTCCTCGGCGAGGTGCGCGAGGCGTTCGAGGAGGCCGCGGCTGAGGGCCCGCCTCCGCCGCCGGACGTGCTGATCGGCGCGGCCCTGCGCCGGATCCTGCACCGACAGCCGTCGCTGGGGGAGGCGGGGGAGTCCCTGTACGCGCGGCTGATGGTGCAGGTGTGGGCGGAGACGCTGCGCAATCCCGAACTGCACGCCATCCTGGCGGACGGCTTCGCCGAGGTCCGCGCGGCCTGGATCGGGATCGTCGAGGCGTACCAGGACGCCGGCATGATGCGGGCCGACATCCCCGCGCTCAGCGTCGCGCGGACCATGGTGGCGCTCGCCCAGGGATTCGCCGCCCAGTACGCGCTCTTCGGGGACGTGCCGATCCAGGTGGTCGAGCTGGGCGTGAAGGCGCTGATGAGCATGGGGGACCCGCAGGCCCGGGACTGAGAGGGCTGAGGGGACGGCGGAGACGGAGGGGACTGAGCGGGGATCACGGTCCGGTTAACGTCGCCGAAACGCCGCCCAATTAGCCTGCGGCCACGCCACCAGCGATTTTGCCCGGTGGCGAGGCAACCGGATCCCGCACGGTCCGGAGCGAGGATGTGAGGTGGACGCCGTGCAACTGACCCCGCACGAGCAGGAGAGGCTGCTGATCCATGTGGCGGCCGATGTGGCGGAGAAGCGCCGGGCCCGCGGCCTGAAGCTGAACCACCCCGAGGCTGTCGCGCTCATCACCGCGCACCTCCTCGAAGGCGCGCGGGACGGCCGTACGGTGGCCGAACTCATGGCGTCCGGGCGGCAGTTGCTCACCCGGGAGGACGTCATGGAGGGCATCCCCGAGATGATCCACGACGTGCAGGTCGAGGCGACCTTCCCGGACGGCACCAAGCTCGTCACCGTCCACGACCCGATCGTCTGAGGGGGAGCGCCCGTGATTCCCGGAGAGATCCTGTTCGCCTCGGACCCGATCGTCTACAACGAGGGCCGTGAGGTCACCCGGCTCACCGTCCTCAACGCCGCCGACCGGCCCGTCCAGGTCGGCTCCCACTACCACTTCGCCGAGGCCAACCCCGGCCTGGAGTTCGACCGCGCCGCCGCGCGCGGCAAGCGGCTGAACGTCGCCGCCGGCACTGCCGTGCGTTTCGAGCCCGGGATCCCCGTCGACATCGAACTCGTACCGCTCACCGGCGCCCGTGTCGTGCCCGGACTGCGCGGGGAGACCGGAGGTGCCCTCGATGCCTGAGATCTCGCGTGCCGCGTACGCCGACCTCTTCGGCCCGACCACCGGTGACCGTATCCGGCTCGCCGACACCGATCTGCTCGTCGAGATCGAGGAGGACCGCTCCGGCGGGCCCGGCCTCGCCGGTGACGAGGCGGTGTTCGGTGGCGGCAAGGTCATCCGCGAATCCATGGGCCAGGCCCGTGCTACGCGCGCAGAAGGCACCCCGGACACGGTCATCACCGGTGCGGTGATCATCGACCACTGGGGCATCGTCAAGGCCGACATCGGCATCCGTGACGGCCGGATCACCGGCATCGGCAAGGCCGGCAACCCCGACACCATGGACGGGGTCCACCCCGATCTGGTCATCGGCCCCGAGACGGAGATCATCGCGGGCAACGGGCGGATCGTCACCGCCGGTGGCGTCGACGCCCACGTCCACTTCATCTGCCCGCAGATCGCCGACGAGGCGCTGTCGGCGGGTGTGACGACGCTGGTGGGCGGAGGTACCGGTCCGGCGGAGGGGTCGAAGGCCACCACCGTCACCCCCGGCCCGTGGCACCTGGCCCGGATGATGGAGGCCATGGAGCAGTACCCGCTCAACATCGGCTTCCTGGGGAAGGGCAACACCGTCTCGCACGAGGCGATGCTGTCCCAGATCCGGGGCGGCGCGCTGGGCCTGAAGCTGCACGAGGACTGGGGTTCGACCCCGGCCGTCATCGACGCGTCCCTGACCGTCGCCGACCGGACGGGCATCCAGGTCGCCATCCACACGGACACGCTGAACGAGGCCGGGTTCGTCGGCGACACGCTCGCGGCGATCGGCGGGCGCGGCATCCACGCGTACCACACCGAGGGCGCCGGCGGCGGGCACGCGCCCGACATCATGACCGTGGTCTCCGAGCCGCACGTCCTGCCCAGTTCCACCAACCCGACCCGGCCCTACACCGTCAACACCGCCGAGGAACACCTCGACATGCTGATGGTCTGCCACCACCTGAACGCGGCCGTGCCGGAGGACCTCGCGTTCGCCGAGTCCCGGATCCGGCCGTCGACCATCGGCGCCGAGGACATCCTGCATGATCTGGGCGCCATCTCGATCATCTCCTCCGACGCGCAGGCCATGGGCCGGGTCGGCGAAGTCATCCTGCGGACCTGGCAGACCGCCCACGTGATGAAGAGGCGGCGCGGCGCGCTTCCCGGTGACGGGCGGGCGGACAACCGACGGGTACGTCGCTATGTCGCCAAGTACACGATCAACCCGGCACTCGCGCAGGGGCTCGCCAAGGAGATCGGGTCCGTGGAGACCGGGAAGCTCGCCGACCTCGTCCTCTGGGAGCCCGCGTTCTTCGGCGTGAAGCCGCAGCTCGTGATCAAGGGCGGCCAGATCGCGTACGCGCAGATGGGCGACGCCAACGCCTCCATCCCCACGCCGCAGCCGATCCTGCCGCGTCCCATGTTCGGGGCGATCGGGCGGGCCCCCGCCGCGAACTCGTTCAACTTCGTGGCGCCGCTCGCCATCGAGGACGGGCTGCCGGAGAGGCTCGCGCTGGGGAAGCGGTTCGTCGCCATCGAGTCGACCCGAGGGGTCACCAAGGCCGACATGCGGGAGAACGACGCGCGGCCCGAGGTGCGCGTCGACCCCGACAGTTTCGCCGTGCACATCGACGGGGAGCTGGTGGAGGCCACGCCCGCCGCCGAACTGCCCATGGCCCAGCGTTACTTCCTCTTCTGATGGCTGGGCTCGTGATGGCTGGGTTCGTGATGGCTGGGTTCGCGAGGGCCGGGTTCATGACGGCTGGGGTCCGTGATGTCTAGGGCGGCTCTTCTCGTCCTGGCCGACGGCCGCTTTCCCGCCGGGGGGCACGCGCACTCCGGCGGGGCCGAGGCGGCCGTCAAGGCAGGGCGGATCACCGGGGCGGAGGGGCTGGAGGCGTTCTGCCGGGGGCGTCTGCACACCGCCGGGCTGGTGTCGGCGTCTCTCGCCGCCGCCGCCGCGCTGGGGGTCGACCCGGTCGAGCTGGATAGGGCCGCCGACGCCCGTACGCCGTCGCTCGCGCTGCGGGTCGCCTCGCGGAAGCTGGGGCGGCAGTTGATGCGGGCGGCGCGGGCCACGTGGCCCTCCGGGGAACTGGACGCGGTGGCGCGGGTGTTCCCCAAGGGGGCGCATCAGCCGGTCGTGCTGGGGGTGACGGCCCGGTCCGCCGGGCTGGGGGCGGACGACGCGGCGTACTGCTCCGTGTACGAGAGTGTGAGTGGGGCCGCCAGTGCGACGGTGCGGTTGCTGAGTCTCGATCCGTTCGAGGCGACCGGGGTGTTGGCGCGGTTGGCTTCCGAGATGGATGCGGTGGTGGGGGCGGCGGTCGAGGCGGCGCGGGGGGTGGGGGCCGGTGGGGTGGGGGTGCTGCCGGTGGCTTCCGGGCCGTTGTTGGAGATCAGTGCGGAGGTGCATGCGGGTTGGCCTGTGCGGTTGTTCGCGTCCTGAGCGGGGGTCGCCCCCGCCGCCCCTACCCGTCCCATCCTCAAGGGGCTGCGCCCCTTCGACCCCCAGGCGTCCGTCCGGTGGGGGCTGGTCGCGCAGTTCCCCGCGCCCCTGAAGAGCAGGGGCTGCGCCCCGTGCTTTTCGGGCCGAAAGGCCGTAGGCCTTTCAGGGGCGCGGGGAACTGCGCGAGACGCCCCACCCGCCCGCACCCGCCCAACGACCGATCCCTCCGAGCTCTTCGCCACCACCCCCTACTCCCCCCTCTCGAACAAGGAGCCGCAGTCATGCATCTCGATCACGCCCACTCCCACGACGGCCCCTCAGCCATCGGCGCGGACGCGCACCGGCCCGACGGGAGCCGGCGCGCTTTGCGCGTGGGGCTCGGGGGGCCCGTCGGGTCCGGGAAGACGGCGACCGTCGCCGCGCTGTGCCGGGCGTTGCGGGACGAGTTGTCGCTCGCGGTCGTGACGAACGACATCTACACGCGGGAGGACGCCGAGTTCCTGCTCAGGGAGGCCGTGTTGCCGCCGGAGCGGATCACGGCCGTGGAGACGGGGGCGTGCCCGCACACCGCCATCCGGGACGACATCTCCGCCAACCTGGAGGCCGTGGAGGACCTGGAGGACGAGGTCGGCCCGCTGGACCTCATCCTCGTCGAGTCCGGCGGCGACAACCTCACCGCCACCTTCTCCAAGGGGCTCGTCGACGCGCAGATCTTCGTCATCGACGTGGCCGGCGGCGACGACATCCCCCGCAAGGGCGGGCCCGGTGTCACCACCGCCGACCTGCTCGTCGTCAACAAGACGGACCTCGCGCCGTACGTCGGGTCCGACCTCGCCCGGATGGCCGCGGACGCGAAGGCGCAGCGCGCGCAGCTGCCGGTGGTGTTCCAGTCGTTGCGCGAAGAGGCCGGGGTCGGAGAAGTCGCCGCCTGGGTGCGGGAGAAGCTCGCGGCGTGGACGGCATGACGGCTCTCCGAGGGGGCACGGCACAGCAGGGCATGGGGACCACCGGCGTCAGGGCCACCGCGCGCATCGCGGCCCGCGCCGACGGGCGGGGCGGTACGGCCCTGCCCGTGCTGGAGAGCGACGGACCGCTGGCGCTGCGCCGCACCCGGGGCAGTGGGGACGCGGCGCGGGTCATGCTGGTCGGGGCGATGAGCGGGCCGCTCGGCGGTGACCGGTTCGCCGTCGAGGCGGAGGTCGGAGCGGGGGCCCGGCTCGATGTCGGGTCGGCCGCCGCGACGATCGCGCTGCCCGGGCAGGCCAAGGGGGAGGCCCGCTACGACGTACGGCTCGACGTGGCCGACGGAGGCGAACTGCGGTGGCTGCCCGAGCAGTTGATCTCCGCTCAGGGTAGCGATCTGGCGGTGTCGACGCGCGTCGACCTCACTCCCGGGGCCCGGTTGGTGTTCCGCGAGGAGCAGGTGCTCGGCCGGGCAGGGGAGCAGCCGGGGCGGTTGCGGAGTCGGATCACCGTACTGCTCGGCGGGCGGCCGTTGCTCGATCAGGAGGTGGGGTGCGGGCCCGGCGCGCCCGGCGGCTGGGACGGGCCCGCGGTGCTGGGCGGACACCGGGCGTTGGGGCAACTCCTCGTCGTACGGCCGGAGTTTGTCGACAAGCTCCCCGAGCCGAGGGTGCTGGGGGAGACCGCCGCGCTCACCCCGCTCGCCGGACCCGCCGTACTCGTCAGCGCGCTCGCGCCCGACGCGCTGCGGCTGCGGCGCGTGCTGGACCAGGCTCTCGCCGAGTTGGACGGCTGAGGAGGCATGAGACCTGAGATCCGCTGAACGGGACTTTCCGCACCGGTTATCGGATTAGTAAAGAACGCGTCAGGCCCCTGTTCTCAGGTGCCTCACAGGCACGAGGATCCCCGTGACCATTCGACATTTCGCACCGATGTACGGGGAGTTCCCTCTTGAGAGGTATGAGGCCGACGAGAAGGGCGGGAGCGTTCGGCTCCGCCGGACTGCTCGTCACGGCGACCCTGATAGCCAGTGCCGTCACGGCTCCCGCGGCCGGCGCCGCGGACGGCGCGAGCGCGCAGGACCGTGAGGCCAAGGGTGTCGCCGTCGCCGCAGCCAAGGCGGCGAAGCAGGGCGTCACTTGGCAGGACTGCCCCGAGAGCTGGGGTCTGGAGAAGCCCATCCAGTGCGGCTGGGTCACCGTGCCGCTGGACTACGCCAAGCCGAACGGCAAGCAGATCAAGCTCGCCGTGGACCGGATCGGCAGCACCGGTACGAAGGAGGAGCGCCAGGGCGCGCTCGTCTACAACCCCGGCGGTCCGGGCGGCTCGGGCCTGCGCTTCCCGCGCCGGGTCACGACCAAGAACCCCCTGTGGGTCAACACGTCCAAGGCCTACGACTTCGTGGGCTTCGACCCGCGCGGTGTCGGCAAGTCGGCGCCCATCTCCTGTGCCGACCCGCAGGAGTTCGTGAAGGCGCCCAAGATGGACCCCGTCCCGGACTCCGAGGCCGACAAGCGCAAGCAGCGCGAGCTCGCGGCGAAGTACGCGGCCGGCTGCAAGGAGCGCAGCGGCGAGATGCTGCCGCACATGACGACCCCGAACACGGCGCGCGACCTGGACGTCATCCGGGCCGCCCTCGGGGAGAAGAAGCTCAACTTCCTCGGTGTCTCGTACGGCACGTACATCGGCGCCGTCTACGGAACCCTCTTCCCGAACCACGTGCGCCGCATGGTCGTCGACAGCGTGGTGAACCCCTCCCGCGAGAAGATCTGGTACCAGGCCAACCTGGACCAGGACGTCGCCTTCGAGATGCGCTGGAAGGACTGGACGACGTGGGTCGCGGCGAACGACGCGACCTACCACCTTGGTGACACCCAGGCCAAGGTGCAGGCGAACTGGCTGAAGCTGCGCGCCACCGCGAAGAAGAACCCCCTCGGCGGCCTGGTCGGCCCGGCCGAGCTGATCTCCTTCTTCCAGAGCGCCCCGTACTACGACTCCGCGTGGGCGCCCACCGCCCAGGTGTGGAGCAAGTACGCCGCTGGTGACACCCAGGCGCTGGTGGACGCGGCCGCCCCGGACCTCTCAGACACGGCGGGCAACGCCGCCTCGGAGAACGGCAACGCCGTCTACACGGCGGTCGAGTGCACCGACGCCAAGTGGCCCACCAGTTGGAAGAAGTGGGATCGCGACAACACCCGGCTGCACAAGAACTACCCGTTCATGACCTGGGCCAACGCCTGGATGAACCTGCCGTGCGCCACCTGGCCGTCCAAGCAGTACACCCCGGTGGACGTGAAGACCAGGAAGGGCCTGCCGCCCGTCCTGATCGTCCAGTCCGAGCGGGACGCGGCCACGCCGTACGAGGGCGCCGTCGAGCTGCACAAGCGGTTCAAGGGCTCCCGGTTGATCACGGAGACGAAGGCCGGCTCCCACGGAGTCACCGGCTTGGTCAACCCGTGCGTCAACGGGCGCGTGGACACCTACCTGCTCACCGGCAAGGTGGGCAAGGCCGACGTGAAGTGCGCCCCGCACGCCACGCCGACGCCTTAGGACCGTGAGGAGGGAGGGGGCGACCGGGACGTCCGGTCGCCCCCTCCCTCCGTGCTCACCCGCTCACTTCGGCCGTCCCGCCAGCCAGGCGTCCTCCGCCGCGTAGTCGAAGAGGTCCCCGTACACCTCGGCCATCTTGGGGTAGGCCTCCTGCCAGTCCCGTCCGCCCGCGAGCCGGCCCTCGATCCAGGCGACCGTCTCCGGCAGCGACTCCGCGTACCGGACCACCGGCCGGTAGCCCAACTCCTGCTCGGCCGCGTACATGTCGCACACCACGGGCACCGGCACGGACCACGGAGTGTGGCCCACCGTGGGCGACGGGGCGGGGCCGTCGACGAGCACGTTCTCCGTTCGTACGCCCATCACCGCGTCGATGGCGGCGGCGATCTCCACGACGGTGGGCGCGTCGGGGTCGACGGCGTTCAGCGCCCGCGCACCGGGCCGGGCGGCGGCCAGCCGGATCAGCTCGGCGATGTTGTGGACGCTCGCCGGATGGAAGCGGCTCGCACCGCCGTGGGCGAGGACGCGGCGCGGTCTGCCGTCCAGGTTGCGCTTCACGAAGTACAGCTCGCGCGGGGTACGGCAGTGCGGCCCGTGGATGGCGCCCGCGCGCAGCAGGGTCGTGGGCAACCGGTCGGCCCCGGCGAGGAGTTCACGCTCCAGGCCCGCCTTGCGGGTGCTGTACGAGGTGTCGCCCGGCTGGATCGTGCGCTGGCTCTCGGGCAGGGGCAGCGGGTACTCGGGGAAGCCGCCCGGCTCCGCCTGCGTGTCGAAGTTGCGGCCCTTGTCGTCCTCGTACACCGAGACGCTGGAGACGACGACCGCCGAGCCCACCCGGTCGGCCAACGACAGCAACTGCCGGGCGTGTTCGGGACCGTACGCGACGACGTCCACCAGCACGTCGCAGCCGTCACCGACCGCGGCCGCCAGCGCCGCGTCGTCGCCCCGGTCGGCTGCGACGGTCCGTACCTCCTCCGGCCAGCCGTCGTCGCGGCCGCCGCCCCGCGAGACGGCCGTCACCGCCCACCCGTCGCGCGCCAGCGCACCCACGGCCGGTCGTCCGATCTGTCCCGTCGCTCCTACCACCACAACACGTCGTGTCATGGCCCCGACCGTACGACGTCCGGGTACCGGGCGTCGCGCTGCTCTGCCACCGGCAGAACACCGGCAACACCGGCAGGACACCGGCAGGCCCCGGCCCGGTGTGCTCCGCCGGGGTCCGCTCAACTCAGCGGCAGGCGCGGGAACTTGCGCTCCTTCGCCGCGGCCGCCTCCTCCGCCTTCACGACGGCCGCGTACTGGTCGACGTACTCCTGCTCGGAGAGGGTGAGGATCGCGTACATGATCTCGTCGGTGATGGCGCGCAGCACGGCCTTCTCGTTCTCCATGCCCTCGTAGCGGGAGAAGTCGAGGGGCTTGCCGAAGCGGATGACGACGGGGTGGATGTTGGGGATGACCTTGCCCGGGGGCTGCGCCTCGAAGGTGCCGATCATGGCGCAGGGGATCACGGGCACCCCGGCCTTGAGCGCCATGACCGCGACGCCGACCTTGCCCTTGTAGAGACGGCCGTCGTGCGAGCGGGTGCCCTCCGGGTAGATGCCGAGGAGTTCGTCCTTGCTCAGCACGCCGAGGCCCTCGCGGATGGCGGCCTGGCCCGCGTCCTTGCCGGAGCGGTCGACCGGGATCTGTCCGGCGCTGTGGAAGAAGAACGCCGTCAAGCGGCCCTTGAGACCCGGGCCGGTGAAGTACTCGGCCTTCGCCAGGAACGTGATGCGGCGCTTGAGGATCGCGGGCATCAGGAAGTGGTCCGAGAAGGACAGGTGATTGCCCGCGACGATGGCCGCGCCCGACGACGGCACGTGTTCGAGGCCCTCGATGCGAGGCCGGAAGACCAGTCTCAGCAGGGGGCCCAGAAGCACGTACTTGAGCAGGTAATAGAACACGGCGTCTCCCTCGCGCTACCGGATCGGCTCTGTGGACGTGTTCGGACTCACGAGGACTCCTCGCTGACCTCGCTGACGCTGCGTCAGGCGCATGAGCGCTGGTGGGCCTCGTCCTGCGTGTCGACGATTGATCGTAGCCCGACGTGCCACGTCACCGGGAGGAGGCAGCAGTAAACCGAACAGCGGGGACGCCGGGTACGGCGTGATCGGAACCGCGCGTACCCGTCCCCGTACCCATACCCGTCCCCGTGCAGCGGACCGGGTGCGCCACGCCCGCGCGGCCGCACCGGCCGCGCCCTGATCGACACGCCGTCTCCCGTGAGCGGGCTTGGCGTCGGCATATGCGCGTAGGGCGTGGCGCCGAATGATCGGGCCCAGTGCGGAGCCGGGCGTGGACGATCCGCTCGGTGAGGCCCTGGCGGCGGTGGTGCGCCGTACGGGCGCCAGGTCCGCCGGCGTCTACGTCCTGGACCCGGCCGAGGCCGTACTCGGCCTGATCGCCTTGTGCGGTGTCCCGGTCGACGCCTTCGCGCCGTGGTGGCGGGCCCCCTACGCCGTCCACGGCCCGAGCCAGGACGCGGTACGCAACGAGCGTCTCGTCTGGGTGGTTCCCTGGAGGAGTTGGCCCGCTGCTATCCGCGCGTCGCGGCGAGCATCCCCTACCAGGTCGCGTTCGCGGTCGTGCCGCTCACCGGGATCCGGCACTGCCGGGGCGCCCTGCTGCTGATGTGGTCCCCGGGCCGGTCGCCGGTCCTCAGCCGCCGGGAGCGCGGCCGGATCATGGCCGGCGCCCGCCGTATCGCCCGGGTATTGGACCTGGCCGCCCTGCCGCCTTCCATCCCGGACCGGCCCCGGTTCGTCCGCCCCGACGGCACGGAGCCGGTACCGCAGTCCGGGTCCGAGGCTGCCCGGCAGGTGGAACGCCTGCCCCTCGGCACGCTCGACGTGCAGGGCCATGACATGGCGGCCGCCGCCCTCATGGGGCAGGTGCGCATGGCCGTCCACGCCCACGCCACGGCCGGAGCCACGCCCGACCAGGTCCTCACCCGCACCGACCGCGACCTCGCCGACCTGAACGCCGGCCGCTTCGTCTCCTGCCTCTACGCCCACCTCGACCTCGCCCGTCACCGGGCCACCCTCGCCGGCGGCGGACACCCCCCACCGCTGCTGCGCGCGCCCGACGGCCGCACCCACCCCGTCGACATCCGCCCCGGCCCCCCGCTCGGCATCGGTATCGGGACCCCCGCCTACCCGCTCACCACGCTGTCCCTGGGCCCGGAGACGCTGCTCGCCCTCTACACCGACGGCCTGGTGGAGGACCCCGGCACCGACATCGGTCGGACCATCGCCGACCTCGCCCACCACCTCGGCGAGTCCGGTGACCTCCCGCTGCACCGACTCGTCGACGACCTCGTCCACCACACCCACCGCACCGGCCGGCACACCGACGACATCGCCCTGCTGCTGCTCAGGCCCCGCCGCACCGCCGAACCGTGACCGGACCCGGCGGTGCGGCGCGGCGCGGTGCGGCTCAGGAGGCCTCGCCCAGAACCTCCCCCAACGTCCTCAGCGCCGAGCGGAGTTCCGTCCCCGTGATCGTCAGGGGCGGCGCCAGGCGGATGGTCGAGCCATGGGTGTCCTTGACCAGGATGCCCCGCTCCATGAGCCGGTGACTGATCTCGCGGCCCGTGCCGATCGAGGGGTCGACGTCGACGCCCGCCCACAGTCCGCGCGCCCGGAAGCCGACCACGCCCCGGCCGACCAGTTCCGTGAGCCCCTCCCGCAGCACCCCGCCCAGTTCGGCCGCCCTGAGCTGGAACTCCCCGGTGCGCAGCAGCTCGACCACCGCCGCCCCGACCGCCGCGGCGAGCGGGTTGCCGCCGAACGTCGAGCCGTGCTCGCCGGGCCGCAGGACCGACAGCACCTCCCGGCGGGCCACCACCGCCGACACCGGTACGATGCCGCCGCCGAGCGCCTTGCCGAGCAGCACGGCGTCGGGCAGCACGTCCTCGTGCTCGACGGCGAGCGTCCGGCCGGTGCGGCCGAGGCCCGACTGGATCTCGTCCGCGATGAACAGACAACCGGTGCGCCGGGTCAGCTCGCGGACCCCGCGCAGATAGCCGTCGTCCGGGATGAGGACGCCCGCCTCGCCCTGGATGGGCTCGATGAGCACGGCGGCCGTCGTCTCGTCGACCGCCGCCTCCAGCGCCGCGAGGTCGTTGTACGGGATCACCCGGAACCCGGGCGTGAACGGGCCGAAGCCGTCCCGGGCCACCGGGTCCGTGGAGAAGCTGACGATCGTCGTGGTCCGGCCGTGGAAGTTGCCGTCGGCCACCACGATGGTCGCCCGGTCGGCCGGGACGCCCTTCACCTCGTACGCCCACTTGCGGGCCACCTTGATCGCGCTCTCCACCGCCTCGGCGCCCGTGTTCATCGGCAGCACCATGTCCAGGCCGGTCAGCTCGGCCAGCGACTCGGCGAACTCGGCGAGCCGGTCGTTGTGGAAGGCCCGCGAGGTCAGGGTGAGGGTGTCGAGCTGGCGGTGCGCGGCCTCGATCAGCGCCGGGTGGCGGTGGCCGAAGTTGAGGGCGGAGTAGCCGGCCAGCATGTCCAGATAGCGGCGGCCCTCGACGTCCTCGACCCAGGTGCCCTCGGCACGGGCGACGACCACGGGCAGCGGGTGGTAGTTGTGCGCGAGGACGGGCTCCTCGGCGCGGATGAGGTCGGCCGACGAACGTGCGCGGACGGGAGCGGTCATGAGCGGATCTCCTGAGTGACGCACTTGATGCCGCCGCCGGCCTTCTGGAACTCCGACAGGTCGACGGGGACGGGAACGTAGCCCTGCCGGGCGAGCTGGTCGGCGAGTTCCTTGGCGCGGGGCGAGATGAACACATGGCGGCCGTCGGACACCGAGTTCAGACCGAAGGCCATGGCGTCCTCGCGGGTGGCGATCACCGCGTCCGGGTAGAGGCGGGCGAGGACCGCGCGGCTGCCGGGGGAGAAGGCCTCCGGGTAGTACGCGATGTTGCCCGCGGAGCCGTCGCCGCCGTCGTCCAGGACGAACAGCGCCGTGTCCAGATGGTAGAAACGCGGGTCCACCAGCTGGAGGCTGATCACGGGGACGCCGAAGAACTCCTGCGCCAGGCGATGCGCCTCACGGGTGGTGCGGAAGCCGGTCCCGGCGAGCAGATAGCGACCGGTCGGCACCAGATCGCCCTCTCCCTCGCACACCGACTCGGAGCGGAACACCTCGTACCCGGCACTCTTGAACCAGGCGTCGTAGGCGGTGGACTCGGGGCGCCGCTCGGGCGCGTGGAACAGCGAGCCGAGGACACGGCCGCCGAGGACGAGCGCGCAGTTGGCCGCGAACACCATGTCCGGCAGCGCCGCCACCGGCTCCACGGAGTCCACGGTGTGACCATGGGCCCGATAGGCGCGGATCAGCTCCTGCCACTGATCCTGGGCGAGGTCGACATCCACGGGGGTGTCCGGATGCATCCAGGGATTGATCGAGTACTGCACGGCGAAGTGTCTGGGTTCGCAGACGAGAAAGCGCCGAAGGCGCGGCACACGGCTGTCGGGCACAGAGGGTTTCTCCGCTTCCTGACGGTGTCGACGGGGATGACACCACGGTAGGAATCGGGCCAGGCGCACGACAAGGAACGAACGTTGCGTGTTCGCGCAGTAATGCTGCGTGTTGGCCGAGCTCAGCGCACGTTCGCTGCGTCCTGGGTCGCGGCGGCCTCCGGAGCCTCCGGCAGCAGGTGCGACAGCACCATGTAGCTGATCGTCTTCCGGATGAACGGCTCGGTGCGGATCCGCTCCAGCACCTCCTCGAAGTGCTCCACGTCGACCGCCCGGACGTGCAGCAGCGCGTCCGCGCCCCCGGTCACCGTCATCGCCGCCGTGATCTCCGGATGGTTGCGCACCACCTCCGCGAGCCGCCGGGGCGGCGCCGCGCCCTCGCAGTACACCTCCACGTACGCCTCTGTGCGCCAGCCGAGCGCCGCCGGCTGCACCGTGGCCGTGAAGCCGGTGATGACCCCGGTCTCGCGCAGCCGGTCCACCCGCCGCTTGACCGCGGTGGCCGACAGACCGATGTCCGAGCCGATCTCGGCGAAGCTGGTCCTCGCGTTCGCCATCAACGCAGTGATGATCTTGCGGTCGAGCTCGTCGAACGCAGCGGACTTGCTGTTCATGAGGGCACTGTAGCCAGCGGGAGGCGTCCGCGACCCCCGGCGCGAAGGCCTCCGCCGCGCGCCCGTGTGCATGAGTACGAATTACTCCTACACTCCACGTTCATGCTGCGCGCGCTCGCCGTCGATGACGAGAAACCCTCCCTGGAGGAGCTGCTGTACCTGCTGAACGCGGATCCACGGGTCGGCAGCGCCGAGGGCGCGAACGACGCCACCGAGGCACTGCGGCGGATCAACCGCGCCCTGGAGTCCGGCCCCGACGGACCCGAGGCGATCGACGTCGTCTTCCTCGACATCCAGATGGCCGGACTCGACGGCCTCGACCTCGCCCGTCTCCTCACCGGCTTCGCCCGGCCCCCGCTGGTCGTCTTCGTCACCGCGCACGAGGGCTTCGCCGTCCAGGCCTTCGACCTCAAGGCCGTCGACTACGTCCTCAAGCCCGTACGCCGCGAACGCCTCGCCGAGGCGATCCGCCGGGCCGCCCAGCTCCGTGAGGCGACCACGGCCCCCGCCCCGCCGATCCCCGTCCACGAACCCGACCCCGACCAGATACCCGTCGAGCTCGGCGGGGTGACCCGCTTCGTCGCCGTCGACGACATCACCCACGTCGAGGCCCAGGGCGACTACGCCCGACTGCACACCCCGCAGGGCAGCCACCTCGTCCGCATTCCCCTCTCCACCCTCGAAGAGCGCTGGCGCGCACGCGGCTTCGTCCGCATCCACCGCCGCCATCTCGTCGCCCTGCGGCACGTCGGGGAACTCCGCCTGGACGCGGGCACCGTCAGCGTCCTGGTCGGCCCCGTGGAACTCCAGGTCAGCCGCCGCCACGCCCGCGAACTGCGCGATCTGCTGATGCGCCGGACCACGGGCTGAGGAGCGGCCATGCCGAACGACCCCACCGAACGCCATGTAGAGCGCCGTGTCGAACGCCGTGTCGTCGTCACCGGGGTGCCCCGCCGCACCCCCCGCCCCTCCGGCCACCAGCGCCCCCGCACCGAGATCGACGAACAGACCACCCTCGGCCACACCTATGTCCGCTCCCTCATGCGCAGCCAACTCCGCTCCGCGCTCGCCGTGTTCGCGGTACTGGTCCTGCTGGTCGGCCCGCTGCCCCTGGTCTTCGCCGCGATGCCGGACGGCGCCGGCCTGGAATGGGCCCTCCTCGGCTTCGGCGTCTACCCACCGCTGGTCCTCCTCGCCCGCCGACACGTACGCCGCGCCGAACGCAACGAACAGGACCTCGTCCGCCTCGTCGAGGACCGCTGAGGCGCCGCGAGCAGTGAACCCGTGAACGAGGAGACCCAGAGCAAGGCATGAACGAGAGCAAGGCATGAACGAGAGCAAGGCATGAACGAGAACTACGCCGTCCCCGCGGTCGCCCTCGTCGTCGTGGCGACCGTCTTCGTCGGCGCCTTCGGCCTGCGCATCTCCCGCACCACCTCCGACTTCTACGTCGCCTCCCGCACCGTCGGCCCCCGCCTCAACGCGGCCGCCATCAGCGGCGAGTACCTCTCCGCCGCCTCCTTCCTCGGCATCGCGGGACTGGTGCTGGTCCAGGGCCCCGACATGCTCTGGTACCCGGTCGGCTACACCGCCGGCTACCTCGTCCTCCTGCTCTTCGTCGCCGCCCCGCTGCGCCGCTCCGGCGCCTACACCCTGCCCGACTTCGCCGAGGCCCGGCTCGCCTCCAAGACCGTGCGACGGCTCGCGGGGGCCTTCGTCGTCGGCGTCGGCTGGCTCTACCTCCTGCCCCAACTCCAGGGCGCCGGACTGACGTTGAACGTGCTCACCGACGCGCCCGAGTGGCTCGGCGGCGTCATCGTCGCCGTCGTCGTCTCCGCCACGGTCGCCGCCGGCGGCATGCGCAGCATCACCTTCGTCCAGGCCTTCCAGTACTGGCTCAAGCTCACCGCACTCCTCGTCCCCGCCCTCTTCCTCGTCCTGGCCTGGCAGGGCGACGGCGCCCCGCGCCACGCCTTCGACGAGCCCGCCACCTTCCGCGAGCAGCGTGTCGTCCGCGTCGACGAGACCCTCGACCTGAAGCTCAGCGGCCCGCTCACCGTCACCGCCACCGGCACGATCGACGGCCGCCGCTACGACGACCGGCGCGTGGACCTGCCCACCGGCACCCACCGCATCGACCGCGGCACCCGACTGACCTTCACCGAGGGCGACACCGTCCCCGTCGCCGACCGGGGCACCAACGGCGGCATGTCCACCTCACTCGCCTCCGGCCGCGAGGAACGCCCCCTGTACGCCACCTACGGGCTGATCCTCGCCACCTTCCTCGGCACCATGGGCCTGCCCCACGTCGTCGTCCGCTTCTACACCAGCCCGGACGGGGTCGCCGCCCGCCGCACCACGGTCGTCGTCCTCGGCATGATCGGCGTCTTCTACCTCCTCCCACCGATCTACGGGGCACTCGGCCGGCTCTACGCCCCCGACCTCACCCTCACCGGCGACGCCGACGCGGCCGTCCTCCTGCTCCCGGACCGCATGATCGGCGGCCTCGGCGGCGACCTGCTCGGCGCGCTGGTCGCGGGCGGCGCCTTCGCCGCGTTCCTGTCCACCGCCTCCGGACTGACCATGGCGGTCGCCGGTGTGCTCACCCAGGACGTGCTGCCCGCCCGGGGCGTACGGCACTTCCGGCTCGGCACGGTCCTCGCCATGGCGGTGCCGCTCGCCGCGAGCGTCCTGGTCGGCGGGCTGCCCGTCGCCGACGCGGTCGGCCTCGCCTTCGCCGTCTCGGCCTCCTCGTTCTGCCCGCTGCTCGTCCTCGGCATCTGGTGGCGGCGCCTCACCCCGCCGGGCGCCGCCGCGGGCATGCTCGTCGGCGGCGGGGCGGCCCTCCTCGCGGTCGCCGCGACCATGGCCGGATACCCCGGCACCGGCACCCTGCACGCCCTGCTGGCCTGGCCCGCCCTCTGGTCCGTACCGCTCGGCTTCCTCACCATGGCCCTGGTGTCCCTGGCCACCCCCGGCAAGGTGCCGCCCGAGACACCGGCGATCCTGGCCCGCTTCCACCTCCCGGAGGAACTCGTCGGCGGCCGCACCCGCGCGGCCACCAAGGAGATCGAACTGTGGCGGCGCTGAGGACCGGGCCGACCGGACCGGGGCCGCGTGCGGACCGGACCGGGGCCGCGTGCGGACCGGCGGAAGGGAACCCACGAGCGGTGAGCGGTGTACCACATGCAGGAGGTGAGTGATGAGTGGTGAAGTGACCGGCTTCCTGGCCGGGTTCTGCGTGGCCGTGCTCCCGCTGCTCGCGGCCGGCTTCTGGCTCGGCCGCCGCACGGCACACCCGCGCAACAGCCTCGGTGGCCTCGGCACACCCGTCGAGCACGCCACCTTCCAGACCCTGCACACCGCCACCCTCGCCGCGCCCCCGCTGCGCGCTGGCCTCACGGAGGAGACGGCCCGCAGATCGGCCAAGCGGCTGCGCACCCTGCTCGGCACGGACGCGCTCTGCCTCACCGACCACGAGTCGGTCCTCGCCTGGGAGGGCGTCGCGGAGCACCACCGCGCCGAGATCATGGGACGCCTGGCCGGCCCCTTGGAGACCGGCCGGGGCGAGGCCTTCCGGCTGACCTGCGACATCATCGACTGCCCGGTGCGCTGGGCGGTGGTCGCCCCCCTCACGGTCGACGACCGCGTCCACGGCGCGCTCGTCGCCTGCGCGCCCCGCGAGTCCGCCGTGCTCGTCAGAGCCGCCGGCGAGGTCGCCCGCTGGGTCTCCGTCCAACTCGAACTGGCCGACCTCGACCAGTCCCGCACCCGCCTGATCGAGGCCGAGATCAAGGCCCTGCGCGCCCAGATCTCCCCGCACTTCATCTTCAACTCGCTCGCGGTGATCGCCTCGTTCGTCCGCACCGATCCCGAGCGCGCCCGTGAACTGCTGCTGGAGTTCGCCGACTTCACCCGCTACTCGTTCCGCAGCCACGGCGACTTCACCACCCTCGCCGACGAACTCCACGCCATCGACCACTACCTGGCGCTGGTACGGGCCCGCTTCGGCGACCGGCTCTCGGTCACGCTCCAGATAGCCCCCGAGGTCCTGCCGGTCACCCTGCCCTTCCTCTGCCTCCAGCCCCTCGTGGAGAACGCGGTGAAGCACGGCCTCGAAGGCCGGTCCGTGACCGCCGCGGGCAAGAGCCACATCAGCATCACCGCGCAGGACGCCGGCGCCGAGGCGCTTGTCGTCATCGAGGACGACGGCGTCGGCATGGAGCCCGACGTGCTGCGCCGTATCCTCGCCGGCGAGACCAGCCCCTCGGGCGGCATCGGCCTCAGCAACGTCGATGAGCGGCTCCGCCAGGTGTACGGCGACGACCACGGCCTGGTCATCGAGACCGCGGTGGGCGCGGGCATGAAGATCACCGCCCGGCTGCCCAAATACCAGCCGGGCGTACACCCGGACGGGGGAATACCCCGGACCTGAGACCTGAGGATCACCGGCGGTGAGCTCTCGGTGAGCGCGTCGGTGAGCCGTCGACGGGTCTCAGGTGCGCGACGCCACCATGCCCAGTGTCAGCAGGCCCAGGACGACCCAGCCGAACCACAGCCAGCCGTTGCTGCCGAGGGCCACCGAGTAGGCGGTCACCATGACCAGCCCACCCACGGTGAGCACCCCCATGGCCTTCGTCGAACCGGGCATCGCAACACCCTTTCTCAGGTCCTCAGGCTTCTTCTCCCTCCATGGTGCCCCCTGTATCGGAAATGACAGTGCAGACGACGAAATGTGCCCCCTTTTTCCAGCCGTCCTCGCTGAGCCAGAAACCGGAGCCGGTCCGGCCGGGCTCATAGCCGTACTCCTGCGGAGGCAGGTTCTTCTTGCAGGCGGCGCGAGCCTGCTCCTGGGCATCGTCGTAGGCGGTGCCGGGACTCATCTCGTGGAATCCGAGCACCTTCTCGTCGTGACGTTCCTGGCAGGAGACCAGCCGGAGCTTGTTGCTGGAGATCGTGTCGAGGCAGTCCTGCTTCTGCAAGGTGGCCACGTCGACGAGCACCGTCTCACCTTCCGTCCGGTACTCACCGATCGGCCCGAACACCGGCCTGCGCTCGCCCAGCAGCAGACAGGCGACCCGATGCCCGGCGGCGTCGAAGCCGTCGACGGTCGGCAGCACGGCGTAGGTGCGGACGTCCACGAGCCTGTCCCGGGCCTCTCCGGTGAGCTGCTCGCACTGGGCGGCTCCGCCCGCGCGGGCGTCCTCGGCGGAAGAGGCCTCGTAGGAGGCCATCACCTGTCCGTCCATCGAGGGCCCCGCGCACCCGGGCACGATCCGGAGCCGGGCGGCGTCCGTGAACGGAGCGTCGGTCCAGGTGACGTCCACGCAGTCGCCGTCCTTGAGCGGCTCGGTCAGCCCCACGGTCCCGCCGTACGGCAGCACGGCGCTCCCGGTGACTCCGCCGCCGAGGCCGTCCGTCAACTCCTTCATGTTGCCCCCGGCGTACCAGGTCCCGCCGACGACCAGGGCGAGACCGAGGGTGGTGGCCACGCCCGCGAGCAGAGCCCGGCTGCGGTGCCGACGGCGATGTCCACCCGAGCCCGAGCCCGAGCCGGAACCGGATGCCGTGCCCCCGCCGGGGGACCCTGGGGGAGGGGCGAAGACGTCGCCGCCCGCGCCTGTCGCCCGGTGCCCCGCCGGGGACCAGCCGTCCTCACGCTCCTGGGCTCCCGCTCCTTCCGGCACGCCGTGTCCACCGTGTCCACCGTGTCCGGCCGGGGGCACGTACCAGGGGGTCTCGTGGGCGACGGGCAGGCCAAAGGGGTGTCGCCGTTCCGCCGTGTGCGTGGGCTCGCTCGCCCACTGCGGTTGCGAGCCGAGGTCGGGCGCGGTGCGCGGGTGGGCCTGGGGTGTGACGATCGCGGAGAGCGCCGCCTCGGTCTCGGCGGCGGTGATCCGGCGCACGGGATCCTTGGTGAGCATGGCGGCCAGCACCGGCTCCAGCGCGCCCGCCCGCAGCATGGGACGCGGTTCCTCCAGGACGACGGCGGTGAGCGCCGCGATCTCCGAGTCGCGGTCGAAGGGCCCGTACCCCTCGACGGCGTGGTAGAGCGTGCAGCCCAGCGAGAACAGGTCGGACGCGGCGGTCGGCGGCCCGCCCTGCGCCCGCTCGGGTGCCAGATACCCGGCGGTCCCGACCAGGACGTGGGTCCTGGTGTACCGGGTCTCCTGGGTGTCCGGCTGGACGGAGATGCCGTAGTCGGTGAGGAGGACACGCGCGTACGGCGATCCGGTGCGGTCCGGGGCGAGCAGGATGTTGGCCGGCTTGACGTCCCGGTGCATGACGCCGCGTTCGTGCCCGGCGGTCAGCGCGTCCAGCACGGCGAGCCCGATCCGGGCGCACTCGGCGGGTGCGAGGGCGCCCCGCTGGGCCACCAGCGCCTTGAGGTCGAGGGCGCCCGGCACGTACTCCATGACGATCCACGGCAGCGCGTCGTGTTCCAGGACGTCATGCACGGTGACCACGTTCGGGTGGGCGCGCAGTCCCGCCGCGTGCCGGGCCTCCGCGCGGGCACGGGCCACCCGGGCGGCGCGGTCCCGCTCGGCCTCGCCGGGATGGCGGAACACGATCTCCTTGAGCGCCACCTCGCAGTCCAGCTGACGGTCGTGCGCCAGCCAGACATGGCCCATGCCGCCGCTGCCCAGCTGGTTCAGCAGGAGATAGCGGTCGGCGATGACCCGGCCGACCCCCGAATCCGAATGCGGTGCTCCTGACTGCATCGGTCACTCCCAGGGTTCAGATCCGCATGAACTGGGCCGGTTCCTCGACGGGGTCGCCCGGTGCCCCCGAATCGCTCGGATCCCCGGGACTTCCCGGGACGCCGGACGGTGGATCACCGGTCGGATCGGGAGCGGACGTGGGGGTGGGGTCCGGAGAGGGGCCCTCCGTGGGGCGCTCGGAGGACGGGGAGGGCGTGGGCGTGAGAGACGTGACTTCCGTGGGCGGGGGAGTGCTGGACTCCGCGGGCGACGACATGTCATCCGTCGGGGACGAGCCACCGTCCGACGGTGTCGTGCCCGGATCTGTCGGCGTCGAGCTGTTCTCCGTCGGCGACTCGCCCGAGTCCGAGGGCTCCGTCGGCCCCGGATCCGTCCCGGTTGAGCCACCATCCGATCCCGACCCACCGTCCGATTCCGACCCACCGTCCGATGTCGGGCCGCCGTCCGAGCTGGACCCGTCGTCCGATGTGGGACCGCCGTCCGAGGTTGAGCCGCCGTCCGATCCCGACCCGTCATCCGAGGTCGAGCCACCGTTCGAGCCGGGCCCGGAACCGGGGCCCGAATCGTCGGTGCCGGTTTCGGACGCCTCGTCCGGCCACTCCACGTGCAGTGCCACCGGGGTGCCGAACTCCAGTTGGGCGCCCGGACCGGGGCTGGACCCGGTCACCGGCGCGTCCCGCGGCGGCATCTCGTCCCCGGCGACCGTCACCGCCAAGCCCTTCTCCGCCATGGCCGCGCTCGCCTCGCCGAAGGTCAACCCCCGCACCTTCGGCACGGCCTGCCGCGCACGTGTGTCGAACATCGTGTCGGACTCACCGGTGGTGCCGACGTCCCGGCTGATGCCCCGGTCCGGATCGTCGACATCGACGAGCTTGATCTCCTTCAACTGCTCGGGCGCGGGCTTCACGACGACCACCGCGGCCTTGTCGTAGCCCGCCCACTCCTCGTTGTCGCCGGCGAAGTCCACCCGGATGCGGTCAGGGTCCGCCGCGAACGAGCGCAGCGGATTTCCGCAGCTGCACTTCACGGCCGGCAGTCCCTGGTCGTCCACCAATACGGCGATCCCGGCTTCCAGCAGCGCGTCGAAGGGGACGGCCCTGCCCTTCTTGTAGTCGTGGTTCTTCACCAGGGTGTCGTGGCGCAGAAGAACAGGGGTGAGGTCGCCGAGATAATCGGGGATGCGGTCGACTCCGACCCCGACGATCCGGGCCCATTCCTGAGCCTTTTTCTTGTTCTCGGGCGCGGTGAGGAAATCCTCCAGCTTGCCCACGTCGCAGATCTTCGGCTTACGGGTGCCCCCGTAGAGACCAGGGGTGCTGCCCTGTTGGAGACCGCTGTGCGGCTTGAGGGACCGCAGGTCGGGCTGGTCCCGGCCGAGCCGTTCGCCCTCGTCGAAGAAGGGGGCGAGGGACGGGACCCCCGCGGCCACGGCCGTCACCGCGAGCAGTGACGGGGCCGACTCGCCGCAACCGCTGAGAATCAGTACGCCCATCAATAGCAAACATGTTCGCAAGCGTGCGCGAATTGTCATGACCGCTCCCCCCCCCCGCGGTTTCCCCCGTCACCCCGCAGAGCGTATGCGGGGCTCACGCATCATGCTACTGAAGGGCAAAGCCTTTCCGTCAAGAGAAAAGAAAAGGGGCACGGTCCTGTGGCCAAAGAAAAGAATGAGGACACGCAGGGCAAGAAAAAGAAATGAGGCTCAGCGACTACGAGCGTTGAGTGAGGCGAGGTAGGCGTTGTACGCCTCCAGTTCCTTGTCGCCGTCCCGGTCGGCCGCGCGGTCCGTGCGCCGGGCCTGCCGCTGCTCGGAGTTGTACCACTGGAAGAGCAGCGCCAGCAGCACGAGCACCGAGGGGATCTCGCTGAAGGCCCAGGCGATGCCACCGGCCGCGTTCTGGTCGGCGAGGGCGTCGATGCCGAGGGAGGCGGGCGGGTTCTTGTACGTCTTGACCATCGGGGCGGACGCCATCATCAGCGCGATGCCGAAGAAGGCGTGGAACGGCATGCCCGCGAACAGCTCCAGCATCCGCATCAGGTAGCCGGGCCGGTGCGGGCCCGGGTCCACGCCCATGATCGGCCAGAAGAAGAACAGCCCGACCAGCAGGAAGTGCGTCATCATCACGATGTGCCCGGGCGTCGACCCCATCAGGAAGTCGAACAGCGGCGTGAAGTACAGCCCGTAGAGGCTCGCGATGAACATCGGGATCGTGAACGCCGGATGCGTGACGATCTTCATGTACCAGCTGTGCAGGAACTTCAGCAGCAGCTCGCGCGGCCCCGTGCGCCCCTTCCCCGCCACCGGCAGCGCCCGCAGCGCCAGGGTCATCGGCGCCCCCAGCAACAGCACGATCGGCGCCAGCATGCTGATCACCATGTGCTGCACCATGTGCACGCTGAACATGACCATGCCGTAGTCGTTCAGCCCCGTACACGTCACCAGCAGCACCAACAGCACACCCACGACGAACGAGACGGTCCGTCCCACCGGCCACTTGTCCCCCCGCCGCACCAGCCGCACGACCCCCCAGCCGTAGAGACCGAGGGCCGTCAGACAGGCGACGAGGAAGAACGGGTCGGCCGACCACGCGAGCCCCCGCCCGAGGGTGAAGGGCAGAAGCCCCATACCGTGCCCGCTGTGATCCATCCGCCGGCTCCTGCTTCGTGGGGGGTTGTGCTGTCTGTCCGCCCCCAGACTAGAACTGCCCCCGGTCACGATCATGACCGGGGGCAGAGCAGCCGACCCAAGGGGCGCGGGGAACTGCGCGACCAGCCACGAACCACCCGCACTCGCCCACAGAGCTAAAGCACGCACTCCGCTTCCGCGTACCGCTCCGACGGCACCGTCTTCAACGTCTCCACCGCCTCGGCGAGCGGCACCATCACGATGTCGGTCCCCCGCAGCGCGGTCATGTGTCCGAACTCACCCCGGTGCACGGCCTCCACCGCGTGCCACCCGAACCGGGTCGCCAGCACCCGGTCGTACGCGGTCGGCGTACCGCCCCGCTGCACATGCCCGAGGATCACCGGCCGCGCCTCCTTCCCGAGGCGCTGCTCCAGCTCGATCGACAGCTGCCGCGCGATCCCCGCGAACCGCTCGTGCCCGTAGATGTCCTTGCCGCCCTCGTCGAACTCCATCGACCCGGCCTTCGGCTTGGCCCCCTCCGCGGCGACGACGATCGCGAACCGCTTGCCCGCCGAGAACCGCTCGGCGACCTTCGAGGTCAACTCCTCGATGTCGAAGGGCCGTTCCGGTACGACGATGGCGTGCGCGCCGGCCGCCATGCCGGAGTGGAGCGCGATCCAGCCGGTGTGGCGGCCCATGACCTCCACGACCAGCACCCGCTGGTGGGACTCGGCGGTGGTCTTCAGCCGGTCCAGCGCCTCCGTGGCGACCCCCACGGCCGTGTCGAAGCCGAACGTGACGTCCGTGACCGCGATGTCGTTGTCGATGGTCTTCGGCACGCCCACGACCGGCAGGCTGCTGTCGGACATCAGCCGGGCCGCCTTGAGCGTGCCCTCACCGCCGATGGGGATGATCGCGTCGAGACCCAGCTCCTCGACATGGCCCTTGGCCCGCTCCACGCCGTCGCGCAGATGCGAGGGCTGGACCCGGGAGGATCCGAGGATCGTGCCGCCGCGGGCCAGGATGCCGGCCACGGAGTCCAGGTCGAGCTTGAGGTAGTCGCAGTCCAGGAGACCTTTCCAGCCGTCCCGGAAGCCGATGACCTCGTCGCCGTGGTCGACGACGGCGCGGTGCACGACGGACCGGATGACGGCGTTCAGTCCAGGACAGTCGCCGCCGGACGTGAGGACACCAATGCGCATAGCCCGAATACCTTCTCGACGTGGGCCGGGGACCGGACCACGTTGTCCGGCTGGAATCCCCGCCACCCTACCGGCGGCAGGGGGCGGGGCCGTAGCGGGCGTCCGCCTGCTGGACGGCCCCGCACAGGTGAGCGGAGGCCTGGTCAGACGGGCTTTCACAGGTGAGCGAGAGCCACTACGGATGGGCTGTCGTACGGGCACTGAAGAACCGTTTCTCAGGTGCCCGGGCCCCCTGCCGGACGCGTTACGCGGGCTGCTGCTGGGCCGCCGAGATCCGCTCGTCGCGCAGCGCCTCGAACCAGCGGTCGTCGGTCGGCGGCAGCGCGTTCACATCCAGTGCCAGCTTCAGCAGCAGGTCCGCGATCTGCGGGTTCCGCGCCAGCACCGGCCCGTGCATGTACGTACCGAACACGGTGTCGTTGTACGCGCCCTCCGTACCGTCGCCCGTGCCGTTGCCCTTGCCGAGCCGCACCTGCGCCAGCGGGCGGGCGGTGGGGCCGAGGTGGGTGACGCCCTGGTGGTTCTCGAACCCGGTCAGCTGCGGCAGCCCGAGGCGCGGGTCGATGTCCGCGAGGACGTCGCCGACGCACCGCTCGCCCTCGCCCCGGGTCGTCGTCACGTCGAGCAGACCGAGGCCGGGCTCGCGCTGGCCGAGGTCGTTGACGAACTCGTGGCCGAGGATCTGGTAGCCGGCGCAGACCGCGAAGACGATCGCGCCGTTGTTCACCGCCTGGTACAGGTGCCGGTCGCGGCGCAGCCGCTCGGCGGCCAGCCGCTGCGGACGGTCCTCGCCGCCGCCGATCAGATAGATGTCGCCGGAGGTCGGGATCGGCTGGTCGCTGCGCACGTCCAGCCGGGCCACGTCCAGGCCGCGCTGGCGCGCCCGGCGCTCGACGACGAGGACGTTGCCCTGGTCGCCGTACGTGCTGAGCAGGTCCGGGTAGACCCAGACGATCCGCAGGCTGTTGTCACTCATGAAGTCAGTGCCCCTCAGAGTCGTATGTGGTCGGATGCTCAGTTGCCCACGCGACGGCGCAGGTCCTGGAACGCGGTGTAGTTCGCGATGACCTCGATCCGACCGGGCGGGCACATCTGCACCGCCTGGTCGAGGGTGTCGCAGACCTGGAAGTGCTGATTGGCGACTTCCAGACGCACCGCGAGGTCCAGCTTGCGGTCACCGAGCACGAAGATCGGGTGGCCGGTGAGCCGGGTGTAGTCCACGTCCCACAGCCAGGAGGTGTCGGTGCCGTCGGCGCCGCGCGCGTTCACCGACAGGATCACCGGCGACGGCGGCGGGTCGATCAGCGAGAACGTCTCCAGCCAGCCCGCCGGGTTCTTGGCGAGCAGCAGCCGCAGGTCACGCTGCATGAACTGGACCACGTCGTACCGTCCGGCGACCGCCTGAACCTGGTACATGCGTTCCAGGGCGACCTGCGGCGGCACACCGAAGACGGCGGCGGTGGCCGCCGACGAGGCGGCGTTGGCCTTGTTGGCGCGACCCGGCAGCTGCAGATGGATCGGCCAGGCCGAACCGTGCGGGTCGAGGACGTGGTCGCCGGAGAGCGCCCAGCTCGGGGTGGGGCGGCGGAAACCGCACTCGCCGCAGAACCAGTCGTCGCCGGGGCGCTGCATCACACCGCCGCAGGACGGGCAGGACCAGGCGTCGTCCTTCCACATCTGGCCGACCGCGACCCAGATCACGTTCGGGGACGACGAGGCCGCCCACACGATCAGCGGGTCGTCGCAGTTGGCCACGACGACGGCCTTGGTGCCGGCCAGGCCCTCCCGCCACGCCTCCGCCATCATGCGGGTCTCGGCGGCGCGGTCGAGCTGGTCGCGGGAGAGGTTGAGCAGTGCGATGCACTTGGGGTCGGTGTCCCGCGCGACACCGGCGAGGTACTTCTCGTCGACCTCGATCACCGCGAACTTGGCGTCCGAGTTCCCGGCGAGGGCCGAGGTGATGCCCGCGGGCATGTTGGCGCCGAGCGCGTTCGAGACGACGGGGCCCGCGGCCCGCAGCGCCTCGGCGATCAGCCGGGTCGTGGTGGTCTTGCCGTTGGTGGCGGAGACCAGGACGACGTCCAGGCTCTGTGCGAGCCGGGCGAGGAGGTCGGGGTCGAGTTTCAGTGCCACCCGGCCGCCGATCACAGATCCGCTACCGCGCCCCGCGGCACGCGATGCCGCCGCGACCGCCTTGCCCGCCGTCACGGCCAGCTTGGCCCGCGGCGTGAGCGGGTCCGAGTTGCCTGCCATCAGTTCTCGATCCTCCTTGCGTACAGCGCCGCGCCCAGTCCCGGCAACGTGTGGACCAAAGCCTATCGAGATCCACTCACTCGCCCGAATCTCGACCGGGCCGTTGCCCTGGCCGGAGCGGCGATATCGGGTCCGAACGTACCCTTGCGGCCATGCGAAGCGGCTCGATTCCCGGCGCCCGAGGGCGCGTTCTCCCCATGACACTGCTCGGGGACCCCGTATTGCAGGCGCCCTGTGAAGAGGTCACGGAGTTCGGGCCCGAACTGGTGCGGCTTGTGGAGGACATGTTCGCGACGATGTACGACGCGCGGGGGGTGGGGCTCGCCGCGAACCAGGTGGGCCGGGGGCTTCGGGTGTTCGTGTACGACTGCCCGGACGACGACGATGTGCGTCATCTCGGCCATGTCGTGAACCCGAGGCTGGTCTCGGCGGAGGGGATCGTGCTGCGGGGGCCCGAGGGGTGCCTGTCGCTGCCGGGGCTGGAGGCGGGGGTGGAGCGGTACGACGAGGCCGTGGTGGAGGGGTTCACGGTGGACGGGGATCGGGTGCGGGTGTCGGGGAGCGGGTTCTTCGCGCGGTGCCTGCAGCACGAGTGTGATCATCTTGAGGGCCGGGTGTATGTGGACCGGCTGTCGGGGTGGAGACGATCTCGGGTGATGAGGAAGGTCGCCCGGGCGTCGTGGGGGGCGTGAGTTCGTCGGCGGGTGCGGGTTCGGTGGGGCTTCTCGCGCAGTTCCCCGCGCCCCTTTCAGGGGCGCTGATCCCTGGCCCCGCCGACAGGGAACCCTCTAGAACCCCGGGCCGCCGACCTTGTCGCCCGCCGCTGCCAGGCGGCCCCAGAGGAGGTCTGCGAGGCTGCGGACCAATTCGGCCCGGGTGAGGGGTTGTTCGCCGAGCCACCAGTCGCCCGCCGCGTGCATCATGCCGACGATGCCGTGGCCCCATACACGTGCCAGTTGGCGGCTGTCGGGGCCGAGGTCGAGTCGGTCCTCTATGACCGTGCCGAGCTCCTCGCCCATGCGGCGCAGGAGGGGGGCCGAGTGCTTGCCGACGTCGAAGCCCTGGTCGCCGGGCTGGCCGCCCTCGGCGGGGTGCATGAGGAAGCGGTACACCTGGGGGCGGGCCTCGATGGCCGCCAGATAGGTGTCGAGGGTCGCCTCGACGCGTTCGCGGCGCTCCGCCGGGGCGTCCAGCGCGGCCCGCAGGGAGTCGAGGAGGGCGTCGGTGTGACGCTGGGCGAGGGCGGCGTAGAGTCCGCCCTTGTCGCCGAAGTGGCGGTACAGAATCGGCTTGGTGATGCCGGCCTCGGCGGCGATGGCGTTCATCGACGCTCCGGGGCCGTCGCGGAGCACGACTCGGTCCGCGGCCTCCAGCAGCTCGCGCCGACGGCGGTCGGCGGACCGCTCCTGGTCGGTCCGCTGCGTGGTGTCCATGAGTCTCTCCCCCACATACTGATGACAGTGACGCCCTGCGCAAACTAACACTGATTGACACGACCGGATCGAACGGGCTACCGAGCCCGCCCCGGGAGTTGACTTTTCCTACCGACCGGTAACAGACTCCAGTTACCGCAGGTAACATCTTAGTGCAGTGCTGGAGGCGCGTCATGGCCGAGTTCACCATGGAACTCAACGAGGAACAGCGAGAGGTCCGCGACTGGCTCCACGGATTCGCCGCCGATGTGATCCGCCCCGCGGCCGCCGAGTGGGACGAGCGCGAGGAGACCCCCTGGCCGGTGATCCAGGAGGCCGCCAAGGTCGGCATCTACTCCCTCGACTTCTACGCCCAGCAGTACTTCGACCCCACCGGCCTCGGCATCCCCATGGCCATGGAGGAACTGTTCTGGGGCGACGCGGGCATCGCCCTGTCCATCGTCGGCACCGGCCTCGCCGCCGTGGGCGTCCTCGCCAACGGCACCGAGGAGCAGATCGGCACCTGGATCCCCCAGATGTACGGCGACGCGAACGACGTCAAGGTCGCCGCGTTCTGCTCCTCCGAGCCCGACGCCGGTTCCGACGTCGCCTCCATGCGCACCCGCGCGGTGTACGACGAGGCCAAGGACGAGTGGGTCCTCAACGGCACCAAGACCTGGGCGACCAACGGCGGCATCGCCAACGTCCACGTCGTCGTCGCCGTCGTCGACCCCGAGCTCGGCTCCAAGGGCCACGCGTCCTTCATCGTCCCGCCGAACACGCCCGGTCTGTCCCAGGGGCAGAAGTTCAAGAAGCACGGCATCCGCGCCTCCCACACTGCCGAGGTCGTCCTGGAGGACGTACGGATCCCCGGTTCCTGCCTCCTCGGCGGGAAGGAGAAGCTCGACGAGCGCCTGGCGCGGGCCCGTGAGCGGGCCAAGGCCGGCGGCGAGCGTGTGAAGAACGCGGCGATGGCCACGTTCGAGGCGTCCCGCCCGGCCGTCGGTGCCATGGCCGTGGGCACCGCCCGTGCCGCGTACGAGGTCGCCCTCGACTACGCCAAGACCCGCGAGCAGTTCGGCCGGCCCATCATCGACAACCAGGGCGTCGCCTTCCAGCTCGCGGACATGCGGACCTCCGTCGACGCGGCGCGGCTGCTGGTGTGGCGGGCGTCCTGGATGGCGATCAACGGCAAGCAGTTCACGGCGGCCGAGGGGTCCCAGTCGAAGCTGTTCGCGAGCGAGACGGCGAAGAAGGTCACGGCGCAGGCCATTCAGATCCTGGGCGGCAACGGGTACACGAGGGAGTACCCGGTCGAGCGGATGCACCGGGATGCGGCTATTTACACCATCTTCGAGGGTACGAGTGAGGTGCAGCGGCTGGTGATCGCCCGGACCTTGTCGGGGATGCCGATCCGGTAGCGCCGCGGGGTGTGACTGTGTCGGTCGGGCTGCGGGTGATTCGTGGTTGCTCGCGCAGTTCCCCGCGCCCCTGGGCGGGCGCGGTTGTCGCACAGCGGTGACGACACATCAACCCGACGGGAGTGCTCGATGACGCGTACGGCCGGAGAAGTGCTGGAAGCCACCGCCGCGCGGCTCGCCCCCGACCCCGATGCCAACCCCCTGCTGCCCCTGATCGCCTCCGGTGCGGCCGGGCTCGGCACGCTTGCCGTGCTGGGGCTGGAGCAGCGGCTCGTCATCGCCGCGGACCTGCGCTCCTTCCGCCACCTGGCTGAGCGGTCGGCGGTCGAGGAGCCGGCCGCCGTCCCCTTCTTCGAGATGCTCGCGGAGGGGGAGGCGGTGGCGGCGGGGCGGCACCGGAACCGCAGGAGCGGTCGAGGCGGCGGTGCAGGCGGGGTGGGACACCGGGCGGAGCAGCGAGAAAACGGGCGCACGCATTCGGTCGATCTCTGCAGAGCTACCAAACACTCGCCCAGGACTCCACCCTTCAGGGTGGAGGCGTAGGGCATCCTGGGCCGAGCGGCCCGGGGACCGGCTAAAGTCGCCTTGTCCGCCAACGTGGTTGGCGGACCTACCGCCGGACTGGCGGGACGTCAAGCCTGTGGAGACCTTGTCAGACCACCCTCGGGTGGCAGGGGCCGATGAAGCAGGAACCCGAGGGAGCACCGCGTAGCGGTGCTGACCGGAATCGCCTACGTTCGCGCAGGTGAGGATGTCAAGAGTCGATGTTCTGGACCACGTTGCAGCACTCCTGAACGCCGAACGCGGTGCGGGGCCGTCACTGTGCGGCCCCGCTGCTGTGCGCGATGCACGCCACGTCGATCCGGTCCGCCAGCTTCGCCAGTTCGATCGTCAGTGTCGCCACCGTGTCCTCGTCGAGTTCCTCACCCGCCTCGACCAGGTGCAGCCAGCGCCCGCCCACCGTCCGCAGCAGCTTGCTCACATCGGCCGCAGACACCTGTAGGGTCCCGCGGTCGTCGACGATCAGAGGCAGAGTCACTTCGCGGTTCACAACGGGGATGGTAGCCGCGGAACGCTCACGCCCCGTGCCATACCGTGGTGATGTTGCAGAACTCCCGGATTCCGTGTCCGGACAGCTCACGCCCGTATCCGGACCGCTTGACCCCACCGAACGGGAACGCCGGGTGGGAGGCGGTCATCCCGTTGACGTAGACCGCGCCGGCGTCGAGGTCCCGCACGAAGCGGTCGACCTCGGCGGTGTCCCGGGTCCACACGTTGGAGCTGAGCCCGAAGGGCGTGTCGTTGGCGATCGCGATCGCTTCGTCGAGGTCGGAGACCCGGTACAGCGTGGCGACGGGACCGAACGTCTCCTCCTGGTGGACCCGCATCTCGGGGGTGATGTCGGCGAGGACGGTCGGCGGGTAGAACCAGCCGGGCCCGTCGGGCCGTTCGGCGCCGCACAGGACGGTGGCGCCGCTCTCCACGGCCTCGTCGACCAGCTCCTCCAGGTCCTCGCGGCCCCGCTCGCTGGAGAGCGGGCCGACGTCGGTGTCCTCGTCCAGCGGGTCGCCGACCTTCAACGCCTGCATCGCCTCGACGAACCGCTCGGTGAAGGCGTCGTACACGTCGGCGTGGACGATGAACCGCTTGGCGGCGATGCACGACTGGCCGGTGTTCTGCACCCGGGCCGTCACGGCGGTCTGCGCCGCCTTCTCGACGTCGGCGGACGGCATCACCACGTACGGGTCGCTGCCGCCCAGTTCCAGGACGGTCTTCTTGACCTCGTCCCCGGCGACCGAGGCGACGGCCCGGCCCGCGGGCTCGCTGCCGGTGAGGGTGGCGGCCTTCACGCGCGGGTCGCGCAGGATGTCCTCGATGGCGCCGGAGCCGACGAGCAGGGTCTGGAAGCAGCCCTCGGGGAAGCCCGCCCGGCGGAAGAGGTCCTCCAGGTAGAGCGCGGTCTGCGGGACGTTGGACGCGTGCTTCAGCAGACCCACGTTGCCGGCCATCAGGGCGGGCGCGGCGAAGCGGATCACCTGCCAGAGCGGGAAGTTCCACGGCATCACGGCGAGCACCGGGCCGAGCGGCCGGTAGCGGACCAGGACCCGGGAGGCGCCCGAGTCCTTCACGTCCGCGTCGGACGGCTCCACGTCGGTGAGCAGCACCTCGGCGTGGTCGGCGTACCAGCGCATCGCCTTCGCGCACTTGGCGGCTTCGGCGCGGGCCTGCTTGACGGGCTTGCCCATCTCCGTGGTCATCACCCGGGCGACGTCCTCGGCGTCCTCGTCGAGGAGGTCGGCGGCCCGGCGCAGCAGCCGGGCGCGTTCCGCGAAGGAGGTGGTTCGGTAGGTGCGGAACGTGGCGTCGGCGGTGGCGAGGCGGTGTTCGATCTCCTCCTCGCCCAGGGCGTCGTACGTCTTCAGGGTCTCGCCGTTCGCCGGGTTGACCGTGGCGATGGGCATGGCTGGCCTCCTGCGTGGGCTGTCTTTCGACCTTCCCGCGCGACGGCGCACGCCGCAACGCGGACTCAGTCCGAGTGCTCCAGGAGACGGTCGAGAAACTCCGCCTGCGCCGGGACGATCACGGCCCGCGCCCGCTCGACGGTGAGCCACTCCACGCGGTCCAGCTCCGGGAACTCCTGGAGCTGCCCTGACCTCGGCGGCCACTCCATACGGAAGGTGCCCGGGACGACGGTCGCCGGGTCGAGGTCCGCCTCGATCGCCCAGGCCGTGACGATCTTGCCGTTCTTCTGCTGGACCTCGCCCAGCGGTACGGCCTCCCCGTCGGGCGGCGTCAGCCCCAGTTCCTCCTGGAACTCCCGGCGGGCCGCGTCCCAGGCGGGCTCGTCCGGCTCGTACTCGCCCTTGGGCACGCTCCACGCCCCCGCGTCCTTGTGCGCGAAGAACGGGCCGCCCATATGGCCGAGCAGCACCTCGACGCCGTGCTCGGTGCGGCGGTGGAGCAGCAGGCCGGCACTGCGCTTGGGTGTGGTCAACGGGTCACCTCGGGGTGTGCGGCGAGCAGGGCCTCGACCGTATCGGCTTCGGCGGGGGTCTTGTCCTCGCGGTACCGGATCACACGGGCGAAGCGGAGGGTGACGCCGGCCGGGTAGCGGGTGGAACGCTGCAGGCCGTCGTAGGCGATCTCGACGACGAGTTCGGGGCGCACGGTCACGCCCCACCGGTGCTCCTCCACGGCCAGCTCCGTCAGTCGTTCGGTCTGCCAGGCCAGCAGGGCGTCGGTCATGCCCTTGAAGGTCTTGCCGAGCATGGCGAAGGAGCCGTCGGCGGTGCGGGCGCCGAGATGGAGGTTGGAGAGCCTGCCGGTGCGGCGGCCGTGCCCCCACTCGGCGGCCAGGACCACCAGATCGAGGGTGTGCACGGGCTTGACCTTCAGCCAGGACGCCCCGCGCCTGCCCGCGCTGTAGGGGGCGTCGAGGGCCTTCAGCACGACGCCCTCGTGGCCGCGTTCCAGGGTGGCGGCGAGGAAGTCCTCCGCCTCGGCGAGGTCGCCGGGGCCGTTCACCAGGGTGCGGCGGACGCGCATCGGCTCGGGGACGAGACGGGTCAGTTCGGTGTGGCGGGCGGTGAAGGGCAGGTCGAGGAGGTCCTGCCCGTCCACGGACAGGGCGTCGAAGAAGACCGGCGAGACGGGGACCTGTGCGGCGGCCGTCGCCACGTCCAGTCGGGAGCCGACCCGTCCGGCGGTCTCCTGGAAGGAGCGGGGGCGGCCGGTCTCGTCGAACGCGATCACCTCTCCGTCGAGGATGAACCGTTCGCCCCGCAACTCCAGTGCGGCCGCGGTGAGTTCGGGCAGTCGGTCGGTGATGTCGTCCAGGGTGCGGGTGTAGAGGCGCACGTGGTCGCCGTCGCGGTGGACCTGGACGCGGATGCCGTCGAGCTTCTCCTCGACCGCGCACACGCCCAGCTTGGCCACGGCCTCCGCGACGGAGGACGCGCTGTGCGCCAGCATCGGCTGGACGGGCCGCCCCACGGTGAGCCGGAACGCGTCGAGCGCCAACGCGCCCTCCGCCAGCAGGGCCTGGGCCACGGTCTGGAGCGAGCCGGCCAGCATCACCGCCCGCCGTACGTCGGTGGCGGGGGCGCCGGTGGCGCCGGCCAGCCCCTCCACGGCCAGGGCGTCCAGGGCGCCCTGGCGGACCTCCCCGGTGAGCAGGCCGAACAGGTAGCGCTGCTCGACCTCGGTGGCCGCGGCCAGCAACTCGCCGACCAGGCGCCTTCGTTCGGCCTGCGAACCGGTGCCGGTGACCGCGCCGATCACCGTCAGCCGGGCGTCGACCTCGCGGACCGTGAGGGTGGGGGTGCCGGCCGGCGGGATCTGCTGGTCCAGGACCTTCCAGCCGATACCGAGTCTGCCCTGGGGCAGTCGGCCCGCGAGGTACGGGATGACGATCGGCACGTCCGCCGCGTCGGCGTCCCGGAAGAGTTCGGCGAGCAGGGTGGTCTTGCGGGACCGGGCCGAGGTGGCGGCGATCTCTTGCGACACGCGGGCGAGCCGGGCGAAGAGCATGGAGCCATGGTCCTACGGAGTTTCGCCGGGCGCCTATTGGGGTGGGGGTGCGGGGTTCGTCGGCGGGTGCGGGTGGGTCGTGGCTTGTCGCGCCCACGCGGCGGTAGCCGCATATTCAGCACAGCCCCGCGCCCCTTCAGGTGTCCAGGTCCGTCATCAGGAGGTCTCCGTTGATCGTGGCGCCCGCTCGGTAGCCCGAGGAGGCTGCGTTGATCACTTGTTCGGAGAAGCCCATCGCGTTGCCTGCGGCCCAGACCTCGGGGACCGTGGTCCGGCCGGTCGGGTCGATGACGGGGTAGGCGCCGAAGGGGGTCTCGTGCAGGTCGGCGCCCAGTTTCTCCAGCAGGCCGGTCTGCGGGAGGGGCCGGGGCGCGGTGAAGAGCACCGAGCGGGCGTGGGTCGTGCCGTCGGCGAGCCTCACGCCGGTGAGACGGTCGTCCTCCACCGTCAGGCCCGCGACCTCGCCGGGGACGACCGAGACCCCGGCTGCCGCGAGGCGGCGCAGGTCGTCGTCGGAGAGGTCGCTCTCGGGGACCTCGTGCAGGAACAGGGTCACGTCCTTGGACCACTGGGAGACGATCAGGGCCTGGTGGACGCTCAGCGGGGACGTCGCGAGCACGCCGAAGGGCTGGTCGCGGACCTCCCAGCCGTGGCAGTAGGGGCAGTGGAGGACGTCCCGGCCGAAGCGTTCGGCGACGCCGGGGACGGCCGGGAGTTCGTCCTTCAGGCCGGTGGCGACGACCAGGCGACGGGCGCGCACGGTCCGGCCGTCCGCGAGGGCGACGGTGAGGTGCCGGCCGTCGTCCTCCCGGGTCACGTCGACCGCCCGGCCCCGGACCAGTTCCACGCCGTAGCGGGTGATCTCCGCACGGCCGACGCCAAGGAACTCCGCCGGGGACATGCCGTCCCGCGACAGGAAGCCCTGCATGTGCGCGGCGGGCGCGTTGCGGGGCTCGCCCGCGTCGACGACAAGGGTGCGGCGCCGGGACCGGCCCAGGACCAGGGCGGCGGAGAGCCCTGCCGCGCCGCCGCCGATGACGATCACTTCGTACTGCTCGGTCGATTCGTACTGCTCGGTCATGGTGACCACCTCCACGACCGACGGTCGCGTGAACGCTGCCGTATTGACAAATGCCTTTGCCGAAACTGCAATGACGGGATGAGTGACACGGGTGAGGAGACGGGCGGCACGGACGAGGTGCTCGCCGGGGTGGGGCCGCGGCTGCGGCGGATCCGCAAGGAGCGGGAGGCGACGCTCGCCGGGCTGTCCCAGGCGACCGGGATCTCGGTGAGCACGCTGTCGCGGCTGGAGTCGGGGCTGCGCAAGCCCAGCCTGGAGTTGCTGCTGCCGATCGCACGGGCCCACCAGGTGCCCCTGGACGAGCTGATCGGGGAGCCGCCGGTGGGCGACCCCCGGGTGCGGTCGAAGCCGATCCAGCGGCACGGGCGGACGTACTGGCCGCTCACCCGTCAGCCGGGCGGCCTCCAGGCCTTCAAGGTGCTGGTGCCCCAGTCGAAGCAGGAGCCGGAGCCGCGCAGTCACGAGGGCTACGAGTGGCTTTATGTGATGTCCGGAAAACTCCGCGTCGTGCTCGGCGAACATGATGTGGTGATGGTGGCCGGGGAGGCCGCCGAGTTCGACACCCGCGTGCCGCACTGGTTCGGGTCGACGGGGGAGGGGCCGGTGGAGTTCCTCAGTCTGTTCGGGCCGCAGGGGGAGCGGATGCATGTGCGGGCCCGGCCGGCACGGTCGTGACGTACGCGGCCGTGAGGCGCGCGGTGGTGACGCACGCTACTCGTTCCCGGCTGTTCCCCGGAGAGCAAGCGACCGCTTAGTATGCATGCGGCAGTCGGCCCCCGGGCCGACGAAGCAGTCCGAAGCAGTCCGTGGAGGCACCGCATGCAGGCATGGCAAGTGCACGAGAACGGCGAGCCGCGCGAGGTGATGCGGCTCCAGGACGTGGAGCGCCCCACGCCCGGTGACGGCCAGGTCCTGCTGAAGGTGCGCGCCGCGAACATCAACTTCCCCGATGTGCTGATGTGCCGGGGGCACTACCAGGTCCGGCCGCCGCTGCCGTTCACCCCGGGCGTGGAGATCTGCGGGGAGACGGAGGACGGCCGCCGGGTCCTCGCCAACCCGGCGCTGCCGTACGGCGGTCTCGCCGAGTACGCGGTCGCCGACGCCGCCGCCCTGCTGCCCGCGCCCGAGTCGCTGGACGACGCCGAGGCCTCGGCCCTGCACATCGGCTACCAGACCGGATGGTTCGGCCTCCACCGCCGGGCCCGCCTCGAAGCGGGGGAGACCCTCCTCGTCCACGCTGCCGCCGGAGGGGTCGGCAGCGCGGCGGTGCAGCTCGGCAAAGCGGCCGGAGCGACGGTCATCGGTGTCGTGGGCGGCGCCGACAAGGCCGCCGTGGCCCGGGAGCTGGGCTGTGACGTGGTGATCGACCGGCGGAGCGAGGACGTCGTCTCCGCCGTGAAGGAAGCCACCGGAGGCCGGGGCGCGGATGTGATCTACGACCCCGTGGGCGGCGAGGCCTACACGCAGTCGACCAAGGTCGTCGCCTTCGAGGGGCGCATCGTGGTCGTCGGCTTCGCCAGCGGGACGATCCCCAGCCCCGGCCTCAACCACGCCCTCGTCAAGAACTACTCGATCCTCGGCCTGCACTGGGGCCTGTACAACACCAAGAACCCGAAGCTGGTCCAGCACTGCCACGAGCAGCTCACCGAGCTGGCGGCCCGGGGCGTCGTCAAGCCGCTGGTGAGCGAGCGCGCACCGCTCGACGGGGCGGCCGCCGCCGTGCAGCGCGTCGCCGACGGCGTGACCACGGGCCGGGTCGTCGTGGTGCCCTCGCTGGAGAACGGAGCCGCCGCATGACCGACGCAGCCGACCTCAGGCGCCGCACGGCCGAGTTGCTGGCCGCCCACCCGCCCGCCACCACCGACAAGCTGGACTTCCTGAGGGCCCGCTTCGACGCCGGGCTCGCCTGGGTGCACTACCCCGAGGGCCTCGGCGGCCTCGGCGCCCCGCGCTCCCTCCAGGCCGTGGTGGATGCCGACCTGGAGGCGGAGGGCGCCCCCGACAACGATCCGCGTCGGATCGGCATCGGCCTCGGCATGGCCGCGCCGACGATCCTCGCCTACGGCACCGAGGAGCAGAAGCGGCGGTATCTGCGGCCGCTGTGGACCGGTGAGGAGGTCTGGTGCCAGCTCTTCAGCGAGCCCGGCGCCGGTTCCGACCTCGCCGCCCTCGGCACCCGGGCCGTCCGGGAGGGCGACGGCGACTGGATGGTCAACGGGCAGAAGGTGTGGACGTCCAGCGCCCACGTCGCCCGCTGGGCCATCCTCATCGCCCGCACCGACCCGGACGTGCCCAAGCACCGGGGCATCACCTACTTCATCTGCGACATGACCGACCCCGGTGTCGAGGTCAGGCCGCTGCGGCAGGTCACCGGCGAGGCCGAGTTCAACGAGGTGTTCATCACCGACGTACGGATCCCGGACGCCCGTCGTCTCGGTGACGTCGGTGACGGCTGGAAGGTCGCGCAGACCACCCTCAACAACGAACGCGTCGCCATCGGCGGCATGCGGCTGCCCCGCGAGGGCGGCATGATCGGCCCGGTCGCCAGGACCTGGCGCGAGCGTCCGGAGCTGCGCACCCACGACCTCCACCAGCGGCTGCTGAAGCTCTGGGTCGAGGCCGAGGCCGCCCGGCTCACCGCCGAACGGCTGCGCCAGCAGCTCGTCGCCGGACAGCCCGGCCCCGAGGGCGCCGGCATGAAGCTCGCCTTCGCCCGCCTCAACCAGGAGATCAGCGGCCTGGAGGTCGAACTCCAGGGCGAGGAAGGCCTGTTGTACGACGACTGGACCATGCGCCGGCCCGAACTGGTCGACTTCGTCGGCCGCGACGCCGGCTACCGCTACCTCCGCTCCAAGGGCAACAGCATCGAGGGCGGGACCACCGAGGTCCTGCTGAACATCGTCGCCGAGCGCGTCCTGGGCCTGCCCGGCGAGCCGCGCACCGACAAGGACGTCGCGTGGAAGGACCTCGCCCGATGAGCACCCAGCCGAACCGGCGCGCCGAGCCCGACCTGCTGTACTCGGAGGACGAGGAGGCCCTCCGCGCCGCCGTCCGCGACCTGCTGACCGACCACTGCGACGCGGCCGGTGTCATCGCCCGCGTCGAGTCGGACGCCCCGCACGACCGTGAACTGTGGAAGCTGCTCGCCGACGGCATGGGCCTCGCCGGGCTGCTCGTCCCCGAGGAACTGGGCGGCCAGGGCGCCACGCATCGCGAAGCCGCCGTCGTCCTGGAGGAGTTGGGGCGGTCCGTCGCCCCCGTTCCGTACCTCACCAGCGCCGTCGTCGCCACGGAGGCGCTGCTGGCCGCCGACGCCGGTGAGCTGCTCGCCGACCTGGCGTCGGGGCGCAGGATCGGTGCCCTGGCCGTCGCCCTGAACGTCTCCGCGGGGACCGCCTACAAGGTCGTACGGTTCGAGGACGGCGCCCTGCACGGGGAGTTGACCGGCATCGCGGACGCGGCCGTCGCCGATGTGCTGCTGGTGCCCGCCGACGACGGCGGCCTCTACGCGGTGGACGCCTCCGCCGTGACCGTCACCCCGCAGGTGTCCCTGGACCTGACCCGGCCACTGGCGAAGGTCACGCTCGACGGGGCGCCGGGCCGCCTCCTCGGGGACGCCGAGCCCGCCGTACGCCGCGCCCTGCGTGCCGGAGCCGGTCTGCTGGCCTCCGAGCAACTCGGCCTCGCGGAGTGGACGTTGACCGAGACGGTCCGCTACCTCAAGGAACGCAAGCAGTTCAACCGGCCCGTCGGCGGCTTCCAGGCGCTCAAGCACCGCCTCGCGCAACTGTGGCTGGAGGTCGTCAACCTGCGGGCCGCCGCCCGGAACGCGGCCGACCAGCTCGCCACCGGCGGCGACGACGCCGACCTCGCGGTGGCCGTCGCCCAGGCCTTCGCGGCGCCCGTGGCCGTCCACGCGGCCGAGGAGGCGCTGCAACTCCACGGCGGGATCGGCATGACCTGGGAACACCCGGTCCACCTGTATCTGAAGCGGGCGAAGGCCGACTCGATCGCGTACGGCACGGCGGGCGCCCACCGGGCCGCCCTGGCCGAACTGGTCGACCTCCAGGCCCCCTGACGTACACCGGAAGAAGAGCGAGGGAAGCCCGCCCCACCTGGGGCGGGCTTTTCCGTGTGCGCCCGGCGGCCCCGGTGAACACGGGTGAACGCACGACGGCTGTCCGGCCAACTCCCCGCACGGACCTGCTCATCGGCCCCTTCCGGCTCGCATACTCGCTGGGTCCGCAACCGGCCCACCCGGGAGGCAGAGCATGGCCCTCACCACCCGTCGCAGAGCCCTCACCACCCTCGGCGCCGCCCTCACGGGCGCCGTCGCCCTGCCCGCCACGCGCGCGCTGGCCGACGAACACAAGCACCGGCCGCGCCCGTTGTGGCGGGCCCACGCGCACAACGACTACGAGCACCCGCGGCCCCTTCTCGACGCCCTCGACCACCGCTTCGGCAGCGTCGAGGCCGACATCTTCCTCGTCGGCGACCAACTCCTCGTCGCCCACGACCTCGCCGATCTCGACCCCGCCCGCACCCTCGAAGCCCTCTACCTGGACCCGCTCGCCGCCCGCGTCCGCGCCCACCACGGCTCGGTGTACCGGGGACACCGCAGGCCGCTGCAGCTGCTCATCGACATCAAGACCGAGGGCGCCTCCACCTACCTCGAACTCGACCGCCATCTACGGCGATACCGGCACCTGTTCACCACGTACGCACATGGCCGGGTCCACCCGGGCGCGGTCACGGCCGTGATCTCCGGGGACCGGGCCGCCCGGATGCCCATGCAGGCGCAGACCGTGCGGCGCGCCTTCTACGACGGGCGGCTCGCCGACCTCGTGTCCACGACGCCCGCGCCCGCCTCCTTCATCCCGCTGATCTCCGACAACTGGCTGCTCAACTTCACCTGGCAGGGCGTCGGCCCGTTCCCGGAGGCCGAGCGCGCCAAGCTCCGGCAAATCGTCTCGACGGCGCACGGGCGCGGGCAGAGGGTGCGGTTCTGGGCGACGCCCGACCAGGCGGGGCCGGCGCGGGACGCGCTGTGGGGCGAACTGCTCGCGGCCGGGGTCGACCACCTCAACACGGATGACCTCGCGGGGCTCGAAGCGTTCCTGGACAGCCGCCGGTCGGCGTAGCCGCGACACGGTCGACACCACTCGTTCGGCGGACACGTCCACCGCACGGACGAACCCTCCGCTACGCCACACTTGCGGCCGAATGCCGCGAAGTGGGCGTGGCGGAGGAGGTTGACGATGGCCGTTTCCATCTCTGTGGTGGTGTTGCTGATGATCCTGACGGTGGTCTTCCTGCGGAGCGGCGCGCTGAAGTTCACGCACGCCGCGGTCTGTGTGTTGCTGGGGTTCTCCATGGCCGGTACGAGTCTGGCGCCGACGGTGCAGGACGGGTTGACGGCCACGGCGGACATCGTGAGCAGTGTGAAGCCGTGAGGTGAGACCGGGGGCGCCTGATGGGGTGGGGGGTGCGGGTGCGTCGGCGGGTGCGTCGGCGGGTGCGGCTCCGGTGGGGCTTCTCGCGCAGTTCCCCGCGCCCCTGAAAAGCAGGGGCTACGCCCCGCAGCCGGAGAACGCGTCGATCATGGCTTGGTGAAGACTCCGATGCCGTTCGGGACGGCTCGTTCCGTGCCGTCGCTCGGGTGGTTGCGGACCGTGACCGCGCTCGCTCCCGGGGCGCGGGCCACGAGCGTGGAGGAGCCGCCGCCGTCCAGGCTGAACGCGTCGACCGAACCCAAGCCCCGCATGGTGGTGGCGACTTCGGCGATGGTCAGCCCGGTGCGGTAGGTCGCGGCACCGTCCAGGGCGAGCAGCAGCAGGCGGCGGCCACCGTCGGCGACACCCGCGGCCGTGCGGACCGCCGAGGTCGTGCCGTCGAGGCCGGGCAGCGGTTGGCCGCCCCGCAGGACCGGGTAGCCGCCGAGCGCGAACGCGTACGGCGTGCCCGTCGAGGAGACGAGGAGGTGCTGTACCTCCACCGTGTCACCGGGCGCGAGCTTGCGCAGCTGCTGGGCGCCCGCCTCGCGGCCGACCAGAACGGTCGCCCCGGCCGCGATCGAACCGCTGCCGGGGGTTCCCGCCGTACCCACCACGCGGCCGTCCTCGACCAGCACCTCGTGCGTGTCGGTGCTGCACGGCGCGGCCCGGTCGGTGTCCGTGCCGCAGACGGCGCGCAGCCGGGAGACGCTGCCCCAGTCCGAGGTGAACGCCCCCACGGAACCGACCGGCAGGGCGTACTGGTTGAGGCCGCGGAGCGGGAGATCGCCCTCGGCGGTGGTGACGGAACCGTCGAGGGCGATGCGGTCGAGGCGGGCCGTACCGTCGGTGGTGACGCCCAGCACGTCCGTGGTGGCGGTGCCCGGCGGCAGGGCGGGGCCGAAGCGCTGACCTTTCGGTACGGCGGCCTTGAGCGCGTGCCCGGCGGCGATCGCCGGACCGACCGGCGCTCCGGTGGCCGCGACGCCGGGGTGCTGGGTCTCGGTGATGTTGAAGAAGTCGCCGTTGACCCCGGCCACGGCACCCGCCGCGGCGGCCAGCCGGGACACGGTCGCGCGCGAGGCCACCTTCCCCGGGTACAGCAGCCCTACGCCCACCTGAGGATGGCTCAGGTCGACGCTCAGCACATGGGCGTGCGTCAGGCCCTTGGCGGCCTGGATGTCGAACTGGCTGTACTCCACGCCCGGCGCGACGGCGACGGCCCTGGGCGCGCCACTGGCCGGTGCCGCCCCCACGAGGGCCGCGCCGGCCAGCACGCTCCACGCCGAGAGAACCGTCAGTACCGTTCTGAACCGTCGAGCACGCCGTGTCACGGTGCCCCCTGATGTCTCGTCAAATGTCCCAGGACTCAGGGGAAGTGCACCAGACGACTACCGGCCGGGCGGGGGCTCCGCCTCGACGACGCGGGAACGGATCAGAAAACGCACCCCTTCGGGTGCTTCCAGGGAGAAGCCGCTGCCCCGGCCCGGCACGACGTCCACGATGAGCCGGGTATGGCTCCACACCTCGTACTGGTTGCGGGACATCCAGAACCCCACCGCCTCGTCGACCCCGTCGACGGTCAGCTCCGCGAGGAGGACGTCCGAGTTGCCCGTACGGAACTCGCCGTCGGGGTAGCACATGGGGGCGCTGCCGTCGCAGCAGCCGCCCGACTGGTGGAACATCAACGGGCCGTGGGCCGCCCGCAGCCGCCGGACGAGATCGGCGGCCGCGGGGGTGAGCTCTACGCGCGGGACGACATCCATGGGCGCAGTGAACGCCTCGTCAGGTTGCGAGGACGTTGCGTGTCCCTCAGCTCTGCCGCCCGCCGCCGGTGCGGGTGCGGCGGCGCAGCAGGAGGAGGCCGCCCGTGAGGGCCGCGAGGCCGCCCGCGGCCGTCCAGGCCGGGAAGTCGGAGGTGCCTGTCGCGGCCAGGTCCTCGCCGCGGCCGCCCTGGGCGCTCGCGGAGGGGGAGGCGGACGACGCGCTCTTCTTCGTGCCGGTGCCGGTGCCGGTGCCGGTGCCGGTGCCGGAGTGTGCGTCCGTGGACGCCGACGGGGGCGCGCTCGCCTCGGCGGCCGTGGCCTTGTCCCGGGTGAACGCCAGGGTGCCGAAGCCCAGTTGGTCGTAGCCGCCGCTGTTGGGGCCGTAGTCGCCGCCGCCGCCCTCGGGTGCCGCCTTGGCCGCGATGCGGGTGAGGTAGGAGGCGTCGAGGCCCCGCCGCCTGGTGTAGTGGTTGGCGATCATGGCCCAGATGGGGCGCGTCATGTTCGGGTCGACACCGGCCGCGTCGGACGCCGTCTCCCTGCCCGACCAGCCGTCGACCGCGCCCTTCGCGCGGGTGTTGGCCGTGTAGGCGACCTCGCCGCCCATGGCCCACTTGGCCACGTACTGGGCGCCCTTGAGGAAGCGGTTGTCGTCGTAGCCGTACAGGTCGATGCCCTGGTTCCAGGCCATCTCGCAGAAGGTGCCCATCAGGCCGACGCCCAGCAGCGCGTGGCCCTGGTCGCGGCCGGCCTCCAGCCACTCGGCGAGTCCGTCGTCGTGGACGACGGGGATGGCCTTGCGGACCGCGCCGAGGCCCTCGCCGTTCTTGAAGTAGTCGACGGCGCGCGCTACTTGGGCCTTGTCGTCGCAGAAGATGCCGGTGGCCAGGACGCAGGCCATGTTGGCGAGGTCCCAGTTGGGCCAGTAGTTGGTGATCACGGCGCCGTTGTGGCGGACCAGGAAGTCGTCGCTGAGCGGGGCGAAGACCTCGCTGAGCATCGTCTTGAAGCGGTCCAGCTCGAAGTCGTCGTGGTCGCGGACGAGTTCGGCGGCGTTGGCGAACTGGTAGCCGTACAGTCCCGCCGCGAGGAAGCGGTCGGCGCTGCCCTGCACGCTGGTCAGCGTCCCCGACCAGGCGTTGAGGATCCGCACGGCGGTGTCGGCGTGCGCGGTCTCGCCGGTGATGCGATGGCGCAGGGCGTTCTGGTAGGCGGCGTGGATGTCCTTGTAGAGCGCGGCGTAGTTCTGCGGGGAGCCGCCGCCCCGGTAGACGGTGGCGGCCGGGCGTGGCGTCCAGGAGGTCTGCGCGTGGGCGTTGGCGGTCAGTTTCGCGAAGCCCGCCGTGTAGGGCTCGGCGCCCGCCTTCACCTTCGCCGCCATCCGGGCGAGGTCGGCCGTGGTGTGGAGCAGACCGGGGTGCGCGAAGCCGGCGCCCGCCGCGGAGGCGGGCGTCGCCGCCGTGCCCGTGCCGATTCCCAGGCCCGCCGCGCCCGCGGCGATACCGGCGATCTTCAGCGTGCTCCGGCGGCTGATCTGTGCAGTCACGTGGGGGTCCTCGGGTCTCGGGTACAGGTGGCGGCCGGTGCCCGCGTCGGCCCGCGCGGGCGGCCACGCACAGGAGACGCACCGGCCCCGGGGCGGATAACAGAAACCGGGGCGGTGCGTCTCTCGTCGTACTCGGGGTCAGGCGCCCGGGGCCCACCCGCCCAGCCAGTCCGCGACCTCCTGGTCGGCGGCCTGGGCGTCCGTCAGCTGCGGACGGTCGCCGCTCGCGCTGCCGGAGCCCGCGCCGGTGTTCTTGTACTCGGCGAAGCGGTCGTCCTTCCACGAGAAGCCGCCCATGTCGGACCAGGGCGTGGACTTGATCGCGGCGCTCAGGGTGGAGTTGCGGACCGTGGTCTGCGGGTCGACGGTGGTGTCGCCGCCGGGGTGCCAGTTGCGGCCGAGGAAGAAGCTCGCGGCGGACACGTCCCCGTTGACGGTCGAGCGGTTGATCAGGATGCCCTTGCGGTTCGCGGGCGTGCTGGGGGCGGTGATGTACCCGGCGGAGGTGCCGTTCCAGCGCTTCTTGAGGGTGATGACCGACTTGTCGACGACCACCGTGGCCCGGCCGAAGACGAAGTCGACGTTGCCCGTGATGTAGGAGTTGGTGACGTAGACCCGGCCGAGCTTGTCCTTGGCGGCGGTCTCCATCTCCAGCGTGTCCTGGTCGCCGTTGACGATGACGCCGTCGAGGACGATCCGGTCGGCCTGGGTGAGGAGCGCGACGGCCTGGTGACCGTTCAGGGACTGGTTCGCGGCCTCGTCGAAGTCGTTGGTGACCGTCAGGTTGCGGACCTGGGAGTCGTCGGACTGGATGGACACGGTGGCGCTGCCGGGGGTGCCGTAGGTGCCCGAGCCGTCCGGCTTCTGCATACCGGCGGCGTTGCCGTACACGATCGTGGTGTCCTTGCGGCTGCCGCCCGAGCCCTGGATGGTGACGTGCGGCTTGTTGGACGGGACCTTGACGACCTCGCGGTACGTGCCCGGCGCGACCGAGATCACCACGCGCGAGGCGTTGTTCGCGGGCACGGCGTCGACGGCCTTCTGCACACTGGTGAACTGGCCGCTGCCGTCCTTGGCGACGGTGAGCGTGGTGGCCGCGGCGGCCTTGGTCGTCGCCGTCGTGCCGATGGAACTCCGGGGGCCCGCACCGGACTTCAGGAGGGCGGGCACGTCGGCGGCCTTGTCGAGGGTGTAGCTGTAGTACGTCTTCGGGTCGAAGGCCGTGCCGCCGCTCTCGTTGCGGCCGGAGGTGCCGGAGAAGACGTTGCCGCGCTGCACCAGGGCGGCCGTGGCGTCCTTGGTGACCGGGTTCCGCATGCCCTGGAAGTAGCTGTTCTCCAGGACCATCTTCGTGTTGCCGCGCGCGTAGTTGCCGTACGAGGAGGTGATGTCCGTCCCCGAGACGTCCTCCAGGAAGTTGTTGTACAGGTGCGCGTGCGCCACGTTGTCGGTGGACGGGTTGCGCTGCTCGGTCTCGCGGAACCAGTTGTGGTGGATCGTCAGGTCGGCGGTGGTGTTGGTGGTCCAGCCGATGCCGAAGGTCTTGTTGTTCTGGCTCAGCCTGTTCCAGGAGACCGTGACGTACGTGGTGTCCTTGCGGCTGTCGATCAGACCGTCCGCCATGTGCCGCAGATCGTTGTGGTCGATCCAGACGTGGTGGGCGCCGTCCATCTGGATCGCGTCGAAGTCGTGGTCCTTGTCGTTCCAGGTGCCCTGGTAGGAGTCCCGGATCGTCAGATTGCGGATGATGACGTTGTGGACGCCGGAGCCGAGGAAGAAGCCGCCGCCCACGATGTGGCCCGAGGTGCCGGAGCCGACGATCGTCTTGTCGGAGGCGACCTTGATCTCCTTGCCCACCGGGTTCATGTCGATGGTCCCGGCCACGACGATGACGTAGGGCTCGGCGGCGGTCGCGTACTTCTCCAGGTCGGCCAGGGTCCGCACGGTGACCGTCTTCCCGTCCCGGCCGCCGTAGGTCCCGTTCTGGCCCAGCGCGTTCACCGAGGCGAAGCCGTCGGCGGTCTCGCCGGCCCAGGCGGTGGTGGCCGCCGCCGCGCGGGGCTGCGCGGCCTCGCCGAAGACACCGAAGACGGTGCCGTAGGCCATGGTCCCGGCGGCGGCCAGGGCCAGGGGGACACCGGCCACGAGCGCCGTCTTCCTTCTGCGGTGGCGGGCCTTGCCGTGGTTGTCGCTCACGCGTCGCTTCCGTTCCGTCCGGGGGAGGGTCGTCAGCCGAGCAGTCGCCGCCGGATCGGGAGAGGTTGCCGTCCTCCGGAACGAATTTCGGTCAGAGAAACGGAACTTCGCATCGCAGGCGGCGGGTGGCCGAGAATCGCCCCCCGTTTCGAGGGCGGAACAGTTCAGTCCGCTCGGGCCGGGCCCCCGGCGGGCGTTGACACGTGTGCGCAGGTCAGGCCGGGGCTGTCACAGCAGTACATCGATTTCGTTGTTCACTTGACTACCGGGCGTCACACGCGATTGGCTCCGCCCAGCGAAAGTCGGCCAGTCACCGCACGTCATCGCGGTGACGCCGGCGATTCTGCTCTCCCCAGACGTCCCACACCGGTCGCACAGCGAGGTGCCGCGCCCCCATGAACCCACCCCCCGCGCCCCACAGGATCTTCACGGCGTTCCGTGCCACGGCGCTCGCCGCGGCCGTCTGTCTGACCGTCGCCGGTTGCTCGGTGTTCGGCGGCTCGGACGCCGATTCGGACACGGGCGCGCCGGGATCCTCGGGCGGGATGAAGATCGCGCTGATCACGCACAGCGCCGAGGGGGACGCCTTCTGGGACCTGGTCCGCAAGGGCGCGGAGGTCGCGGCGGCGAAGGACGGTGTCGAACTCACCTTCGTCAGCGACCCCGACTCCGCCGGGCAGGCGAAGCTGGTGCGGGACGCGATCGCCGACAAGGTCGACGGCATCGCCGTGACCCTCGCCAAACCGCAGGCGATGCGCGGCGCGGTCGCCGAGGCCCGCGCCGCCGGGATACCCGTGGTGGGCCTCAACTCCGGGATCGACGCCTGGCAGGCGCAGGGCCTGCTGGCCTTCTACGGCCAGGACGAGAGCGTCGCCGGGCGCGCCCTCGGCAACGAACTCGACGCCCGCGCCGCCAAACACGCCCTGTGCGTCATCCACGAGCGCGGCAACGTCGCCATGGAGGCCCGCTGCGCGGGTGTGCGCAAGACCTTCGCCGGTCGGACCGAGAACCTCTACGTCGACGGCACCGACCGGGACTCGGTGACCGCCTCCGTCGCCGCGAAGCTCCGCCAGGACCCCACCATCGACGAGGTCGTCACCCTCGGCGCCCAGTTCGCGCTCGCCGCCGTGGACTCGGTGGACGACGTGAACAGCAAGGCCCAGGTCGCCACCTTCGACCTCAACAAGGACCTGGTCGAGGCGGTGAAGAACGGTGACGTCCAGTTCGCGGTGGACCAGCAGCCCTACCTCCAGGGCTATCTCGCGGTCGACGGGCTCTGGCTCTACCGGACCAACGGCAACACCAGCGGCGGCGGCGTCGAGCCCGTGCTCACCGGTCCGGCGTTCGTCACCAAGAAGAACATCGCCGGAATCGCCGAGTTCGCGGCGAACGGGACCCGTTGACACCGGCAAACGGAACCTTCCGTTCGGACATGACCGCGCACCGGAACCCAAGCATCCGGAACGGTCGTGTAACGGCGACCCCAAACTTCCGGCCACCCCTGCGACGTGCGTTCACTTGTGCGGATAACATCCTGCGCATCCCCTGTGCGCCGTACTGACAGGTGTCCACCCACCATCCCCGGACCCCTGTCGCCCCCACCCCCGATCCCTCCGCTCCCCGCCAACCGCCCAAGGACGACGATGCCCCCACGGACCGGCGCCCGGCGCCGTCTCGGCTCCATACGTCTCTCGCTGATCCTCCTGGCTCTGATCCCCAGCGTCACACTGGCCGTGAGTTGGGGTGTGACGACGTCCCAGATGTTCTCGGAGGGCCTGCGGCTGCGGACGCAGACAGGACTGAGCAAGTCCACCGGCGCCATGGGAACCGACGCGACCCTCGCCCTCCAGCGCGAGCGCGCCCTGTCGGCCGCCTACATGGCGGCCCCCGGCAGCTCCATGACCGCCCTGGAGCAGCAGCGCCGGCAGACCGACAAGGCGGTCGCGAAACTCGCCGCGCGCGCGAGCGCCATCGAGGACGCCCCCGACCGCATCGGTGACCGGCTGTACTCGGTGATGGCCGGCTCCGGCAGCCTGGAGTACTACCGGGACCAGGTGGACAGCCCCACCGACATCACCCCCGAGCAGATCCTCGACCAGTACACCGAGATCATCGACGGCCAGATCCACGCCTTCCAGGCGCTCTCCCAGGTCGACGACGGCGACCTCACCTCGCAGGCCGGCCCGCTCGTCACCCTCGAACAGGCCGCGGAACTGGTCTCCCAGGAGGACGCCCTCCTCACCCTCAACTGGCCTGTCGGCGAACTGGACGAGGCCGACCGGGACCGCTTCGCCCAGGTGGTCAACGCCCGCCGCTGGCTCGTCGACAACCAGCTCGTCCCCTCACTGGAGGGCGAGGTGAAGTCCGAGGTCGAGCGGATCGTGCAGGGCCGGGACTGGCAGTCGTTGCAGGCCGTGGAGGACCAGGTCCTCTCGGCGCACACGACCGGCACCGGGGCCTCCCGCAGGACGAAGCTGCCCGACGCGCAGGACCGCTGGGACGCCGCGATGGCGAAACTGTCCGCCCAGTACGAGAAGTTGATCCGCAGCCAGACCCAGGATCTGCTGGACCGCAGCGGCCAGGAGGCGCGCGGGCTGCTGATCACGGCCGGTTCGCTGAGCGCCGGCGGCCTCGCCGCGCTGCTGGTGTGCGTTGTGATCTCCTGGCGCATCACCCGCTCCCTGTCCCGGCGGCTCACCGGCCTGCGCACGGCCACCCTCAGCCTCGCCGAGCACCGGCTGCCCGACGTCGTCGCCCGCCTCGACCGGGGCGAGAAGGTCGACGTGGACGAGGCCGCGGCACCGCTGGACTACGGCACCGACGAACTCGGCCAGGTCGCCAAGGCGTTCAACGCCGCCCAGCGCACCGCCGTGCACACCGCCGTGGAACTCGCCGACACCCGGCGCGGATTCCAGCGCGTCATCCTCGGCATCGCCCGGCAGAGCCAGAACCTGGTCAACCTCCAGCTCACCAAGCTCGACCAGCTGGAGCGCCAGCACCAGGACCCGGAGATCCTCAAGGGCCTGTACGAACTGGACTCCACCGCGAGCCAGTTGCGCCGCTACGAGGAGAACCTGGTCATCATCAGCGGCGAGCGCCCCGGCCGCAGCTGGACCGAACCGGTCGCCCTGATCGACATCCTGCGCAGCGCCGTCGGCGAGGTCGCCCAGTACCAGCGGGTGGAGGTGCACGCCGACGACGAGGTGTGGATCGCCCCGCCCGCCGTGGCCGACGTCATCCACCTCCTCGCCGAACTCATCGACAACGCCACCTCGTACTCGCCCGCGCCCAGCCCGGTGAGCGTCCGCGCCGCGATCGTCGCCAAGGGGCTCGCCCTCGAAGTGGAGGACCGCGGCCTCGGCATGTCCGAGGAGGACTACGCCGCCTTCAACGCCCAGCTGGCGGTGCCTCCCCAGTTCGACGTGGTCGCGCTCGCCGACGACCTCCGGCTCGGCATGTTCGTCATCGCCCGGCTCGCCACCCGGCACGGCATCACCGTCACGCTGCGCGCCTCGCCGTACGGCGGAACGACCGCGATCGTGCTGATCCCGGACGAGATCGTGGTGCGCGAGGCCCCCGTTCCCGACGAGGACGAGGGCACCGATCCCGTCGAACCGCCGTCCCGTACCTCGCTGATGGCCGCACGCGTCGCCGCCGCCACAGCGGAGCCGCAGCCCGAAGCCGCACGGCAGGACCCGGACGGCGCGACACGGGACGGTGCGACCGGGGATGGCGCGACGCGGGACGGCGTCACGCGGGACGGTATGCCGGAGGAACGATCCACCGCGCACGCGCGGGCCGCCGACACCGTCGAGGACGCGAACGGGACACGGCCGGCCCGCGCCGGGAAGCCCCGAGCCGGGAAGAAGGGCGGCCCGATGCCGTTGCCCCGCCGGATCCCGCAGACCAGTCTGGCGGCGGAGCTGAAGGAGGAGGCGGAGCCCTGCCCGGACGGCGACGCCGACGACTTCACCGCCGAGCGGGCCGCCTCCTCGCTCGCCGGGTTCCAGCGCGGAACGCTCCAGGCGCGTGACGACGCGGAACCCGAACTCGCACCAGGGGAGGAAACCGCATCCGAAGACCCAGGAGACCGAGTCCCCGCCTCCGGCACCTGACGTCCCCACGACTCCTTCCCCCGCAGACCGCTCATTGAAGGACACACAGATGACACGCCCCATCCCCGCCACCCACAGCCAGCTCGACCAGCTGCTCACCGGACTGGTGGACCGGGTCGCCGAGGTCGACCACGCCGTCGTGCTCTCCGAGGACGGACTGGTCGTCAGCAAGTCCACCGCGTTCCTGCGCGACGACGCCGAGCGGCTGGCGGCGACCGCGTCCGGCCTGATGAGCCTCAGCAAGGGCGTCAGCATGGACTTCCGCGGCGGGCCCGTCCGCCAGCTGCTCATCGAGATGGGCAACGCCTTCCTGATCCTCACCAACGCCGGACCCGGCGCCAACCTCGCCGTGCTGACCCGGCAGGGCGCCGACGTCGGCGTCGTCGCGTACCAGATGAACATGCTGGTGAAGAAGATCGGCGAGCACCTCAGCGCGGCCCCACGCGCCGGTGTCGTCGCGGCCGACAGCGGCGAGTGAGGTGAACGGAGGCGACGCGGCGGGCCGGCTGGTTCGCCCGTTCACCCTGACGGGCGGCCGGACCCGGCCCGCCCGTGGCGACTTCACCCTCATCACCATGGTGACGGCCGTGGACCCGCAGCCGGCCGGGGGCACCCGGCCGCAGCCGGAGCACGCGCGGATCGTCAGGCTGTGCGCGAAGCCGATCGTGGTGGCGGAGCTGGCCAGCAAGCTCGACCTCCCGGTGAGCGTGGTCGCGATCATGCTCTGCGACCTGTTGGAAGCGGGCCGGATCAGCGTCCGCCAGCCACGCCTGATCGCCCGCGCCCCCGACCTGGACCTGCTGAAGAAAGTGAGGGACGGCCTTGGCCGGCTCTGACCACACCGCACAGGGCATTCCGGCACCCGACACGGTGAAGATCCTCATCGCCGGCGGATTCGGCGTCGGGAAGACGACCATGGTCGGGTCGGTCAGTGAGATCGTCCCGCTGCGCACGGAGGAACCCCTCACCACCGCCGGGCTCGGGGTCGACGACCTCGACGGCATCCCAGAGAAGCACGCCACCACGGTGGCCCTCGACTTCGGCCGCATCAGCATCGGCCAGGACCTCGTGCTCTACCTGTTCGGCACGCCCGGACAGCAGCGGTTCTGGTTCATGTGGAACGACCTCGCGATCGGCGCCCTCGGCGCCGTCGTCCTCGTCGACGTACGCCGCCCCGAGTCCAGTTTCGCCGCCATCGACTTCTTCGAACGCCGCAAGATCCCCTTCGTCATCGGCGTCAACGGCTTCCACGGCGAACACCCCTACGAGCCCGACGACATCCGCGACTCCCTGGCCCTCCCCGAGAACACCCCCGTGATCCTCTTCGACGCCCGCGAACGCGCTTCGTCCCGCGACGTCCTGATCGCCCTCCTGGACCAACTGATCGCGGCGTCGGCGCGCTGACGGCTACGGGCCGACCTCCTCGCGCACCAGACCCGCCACGTGGTCCGTGATCGTGTCGAGGATGTTCGTCCAGGCCGCGTCGTCGCCCAGGACCAGGAAGTTCAGGGTGAGGCCGTCGGTCATGGCGGCGAGGTAGCGGGCCAGGACCGGGACGGGGACGATCAGTTCGAATCGCATGGACAGCCTCAGCTGTTCGATCAGCTCGGCGTAGGTGTCCTGGTACATCTCGTACTGCCGCCGCGCCAGATGCTCGAAGCCCGGCTCGCGCAGGGCGTACTGGGTGAGCTCGTAGGTCAGCATGTGTTCGCCCGGGTGGGCGGCGACATGGTCCCAGTAGGCCTGGAACCCGGCCCGCACGGTCTCCCTGAGGGTGTCCCGGGGCCGGATCGCCTCCCGTACCAGCGCGACGTAGTGCCCGGTGATGGTGGTGATGACGGACTCGAGCAGTTCCTGCTTCGACTCGAAGCAGTAGTGGAAGACGCTCAGTGACACGCCCGCCTCGGCCGCGATGGACCGGGTCGTCGTCCTGGGGACGCCGTCCCGGGTCATCGCGCGGATCGCGGCCTCGGTGAGCTGTCTGCGACGCTCGGCCGACGGCAGGCGTGCCATCTGGTGCCTCTTTCCCCCGTGGTGTGCGGTCAGCCGCTGTATACGCCGACCTCGTGGAGGGAGTAACCCCAGTCCGTGCCGCGGTCGGTCCCCAGCATTCGAACATATCTGGCCGACACCGCGGAGAACGCGGCCGTGTCCAGACCGCCGTCACCGGAGGTCGTGGACCACACGGTCCTCCAGGTCGAGCCGTCCGTGGAGACGTCGACCTGGTACGCCTTACCGTAGGCCCGCTCCCAGTCGAGGGTGACCTTCTTGATGACGCGCGAGGAACCGAGGTCCAGCTTCAGCCACTGGCTGTCGCTCCAGTCGCTCGCCCAGCGGGTGCCGCCGTCGCCGTCCACCGCCCGACCGGGCTGGTAGCTGGTGACGGGGTTCGACTCCGACGAACTGGCCGTCGCCGCCGCGCCCTTGGCGAGGTTCACCCCCGCCTGGTGGGCCTCGGAGGAACCCCAGGTTCCGAGGTAGGACTCGGCGCCCTTGAAGAGGTCGTCCACCACGCCCTGTCCGCCGACGAGCCGGATGTCCTCGATCCAGTCCGGGACCATGCCGACATGGGCGGCACCGTCGGTGTTGTAGTTCCAGGTGCGCTGGCCCGTGGTCTGCTTGTCGATCGTCGAGCCGCCGTCGGCGCTCTTGAAGGGGTACTTCACCGGGTTGGAGGTGTCGGCGCCGCGCGGGGCGGGGTGGTCGCCGATGCCGTTGAAGTCGGTGCCGTAGCCGTAGCCCACGTCGTACTTCGCACGCAGGGCGTCGGTGCGCTTCGCCTCCGCGCTGAACTCCTCGGACCCGTGCATGTACTGGGCGACGAAACCGCCGAGGGAGTAGACCCGCTCGGTCCAGTTGAGGTCCATCCAGCTGTGCGAGGACAGCACGCCCGGGTAGGACGCGGCCTCGAACATGTCCAGCACCTGGCCGGTGGCCTTGACGCTCATGTGGTCGATCTCGAGCATCATCTTGCGCTTCATCATGCCCTGGACGGCGTACTCACCGAGATCGGTCAGCCCCCGCACGTTGCACTGCGCGTCCGCGTCGTACTCCGGCACCTCGGTGCCCGCCGGCAGGTCCTGCTCGGCCTCCGTCGAGGCGCCGCCGATCGGGTTGTCCTTCTGCGGGCCCTTGCACTTCTCCGTCTGCCAGAACGTGCCGGTCGACAGGAACTGCCCGACGTTGATGGCCGTACCGAGACCGTGCTCGTCGAAGCGGACGCCGCACAGCGCGTTGTCGAACTTGTGGCACAGGAACATGCTGCGCACACCCAGGTCGTACAGCTCGTCGAGACCCTTGTCGATGTCCTCCTTGCTGCACTGCGCAATGTCGAGGATCTGCTTGCAGCCGAACGGCTCGGACGTCTCCACGCCCAGGACGACGGCGAGCTTGCCCTGCTTGATGACCTCACGGGCCTGCGCGCTGTCGGTGACGATCCGGAACCAGCCCTTGCCGGTGCCGCCGTATTGCGCGTCGATGTACGCCTGGAGGTCGTACGTCAGTTTCGCCTGGAGCCGGATCGAGGTCATCTCGTCGCAGCTGCGGTCCTTGAACGGGTAGATCGAGCAGATCATCCCGTTGGTGACCAGGTCGTTGACGAGCACCCGCTGACCACCGCGCCAGGCGCGCTCGATCCAGGCGTAGTAGTTGGCCTGGTGGGTCATCGAGTCGTACGCCGGCCAGTCCTTGAACGTCGGCCAGCCGACCGGGTCGTGCTTGCCGTCGCCGCCGTGGGTGATGTAGTCGAAGATCGCGAGGGAGCCGTCCGGGTAGTGCTCGGGACAGTCCTTCAGCGCGTCCGCGACACCGGACGTCGAGAACACCTTGCCGCAGATGAGCCGGCCGCCGAACGCCTCGTTGGAGAACAGGTGGTTGTGCGCGTCGACGAACCCGCGCACGTCACCCGCCGAGTCGGTCCCCTTGAACGGCTCGCCCGTCACATTGATCTGGGAGTCGGGGGACGGCCGTGAGGTGGGCAGCCACCATTCGCCGGTGGCGGCCGAACTCGACGACGGGCTGAGCAGCATGCCCATCGCGGTCAGGAACAGCGCCAGCACCATGAGAGGTCTGCGTCTGCGGTGGGCGCGTGGAGTCCTGGTCATACTCACGTCCTCGGTCGGGGGGTGCGCGGTCGATCGGCCAGACCGTTGCGGGACGCGTTGAACACCCACGACGCCATAGTCCGATTGTCATGGCTGGCACAAGCGATGTGACGAGAATCGCTACTGGGGTGATCCGAGTCAATAGTCCGGGACGGTTGACCTGATGGCGCCTTCGACCCCACGACGGAGTGACGCTTCGTCAAACTGTAGGTCGGCGGTGTCGGTCGACGGTACGAAGGCGCGCGTGCCCGCTCTCGGACTACGAAAGCGTGCGTACCGACTGGCGGATCACCAGCTGTGTGCTCAGCACCACGTGGTCGTCGCCGCCCAGGCGCTCCTCGCGCTCCAGCGCCAACCGGACCGCCGTGCGCCCCAGATCCTCGTACGGCACCCGCACCGTGGTCAGTGCGGGGGAGAGGTCGGCGGCGAACGGGACGTCGTCGAAGCCGATCAGGGAGACATCGCCCGGGACGTCGAGCCCGGCCTCGCGCAGCGCGGCGAGCGCGCCCGTGGCCACCATGTCGGTGCCCGCGAAGACCGCCGTGAAGTCGAGGCCGGCCGCCAACGCCTCCCGGGTGCGCTGGTATCCCGAGACCCGGGTGTACGGGCCCGGCAGCTCCAACTCCTCGGCGAGCTCGACGCCGTGGGCGCGCAGGGCGTGCAGAAAGCCGTCCCGGCGCTGGTCGGCGGTGCTGAGCCCGGGGTCGCCGCCCAGGAAGAGGACGCGCCGGTGCCCGGCGGTCAGCAGATGGTCGGTGGCCTGGAAGGCGCCGCCCCGGTTGTCGTACTGCACCACCGTGACCGGCAGGGTGCCGGGCAGCGGGGGACGGCCCACCAGCACCAGGCGGGAGCCGGCCGCGTCCAGCGCCGTCGCGTACTCGGCCATCCGCCGCCGGTACGCCTCGTCCTGGCGGGCGCCGCCGACGAGGACGACCGCCGCCGCGTGCTGCTCGCGCATCAGCTGCACCAGGTCGTCCTCGCGGGCCGAGTCGTCGTGCGTGGCGCACACCAGGCTCAGCCGGCCCCGGTCGGCGGCCGCCTGCTCCACCCCGGCCGCGACATGGGCGAGGGACGGGCCGGTGATGTCCTTGATGACCAGGGCGACCGGCCCGGCGACGCGGCCGGAGAGGGCCTTGGCGTGCACGTTCACCACGTAGTGCAGTGACTCGACCGCGGCCATGACCCGGGCCCGGGTCTCGGTGGATACCGGGTAGTTCCCGGCGAGCGTGCGGGAAACGGTTGCTACGGAGACCCCGGCCCGCGCGGCGACGTCCCGAATCGTGCTGGGCCGCTCGCCGCCCGAGGCGCTGCTCCGTCGACGCCTGGCACCGCCGGGTTCGGTGCTGCTTCGGCGACCGTTTTCGTTGACCGTCACGGTTCGACGTTACTGCATGGGAGGTTGATGACGGCGGGTGGTCGCGGAACTGAGATGCCGAGAGAGGGTAAGCGTTTACTCTCCTCGGTCGGGAACTCCGATCAGTGCGACTCGGCACGGCTTGTGGCGACTGGGGCGACTCAGAGCTACGCCTCGCCGGCCGGGACCGTGGCGGGTGTGGCGCTGGTGAGGTCGGCGGCGGTGAGGTCGGGACCGGTGGCGGCGCCGGGTACGGCGGGCAGCGGGGCCGGGGCGCGGCGGCGGCCGGCGAGGCGGCAGCCGAGGCAGTCGACGTGTCCGCCGTGCGCGGAGCGGTCGCGGACCCGGAGGCTCCACTGGTCGCGGGGGCGGGGGCCCGGCGGCTTGCCCCAGCCGGCGAGGTGCAGGACCCAGGTGACGACGAGTGCCGCGACCGAGACGACGGCGCCGAGCACGAACCCCGGGGTCCAGCCGCAGACGCCCAGGCCGAGGGCCGTCGAGCCCAGGGTGCCGATGGCGGTGCCGGTCCAGCCGGCGACGGTGTGTCCTTCGTCGTAGAGACTCATGTGTCCGCTCCCCTCGCGCGCCGGGGCGCGTCACGGCATGCCGCGGCCACGCCCACGGCGTCGTAAGATATCTTAGCAAGTAAGGAATTTAGCCTGCCCCGGAGGCAATTTCAATGGAGGCCGAACGCCGCCCCACCGTCCCTGAGGCGATCAGTGCCATGGACGGCCTGATCGCGACGATGATCGTCGGCCAGCAGGAGTTCGCCCGGAATCTCGGGCTGAGCGTCACCGACCTCGTCTGCTTCGCGTACGTCCTGGAGGCCGGGGACGCGCCGGTCACCGCCGGTGATCTGGCCACGCGCGCCCATGTCACCACCGGAGCGGTGACGGGTGTCCTCAACCGGCTGGAGCGCGGCGGTTTCGTGACCCGACAGCCCGATCCGGCCGACCGGCGCCGGGTCCGGGTGGTCGCGGTCCCCGACGCGGCGGAGCGGGTGGTGGCGATCTACGGCCCGTTCTACGCCCGCCTCGCCGAACTCTTCACCCGCTACTCACCCGACGAACTGGCCCTGCTCGTCGACTGGTTCACGCGCGCGGGTGAACTGGCGCGGGGGTATCTGGACGAGTCCTGATGGCTTCCTCGGTCGGTGGTTGTGGCCGGTTGGAGTGGCTGGGGCCTGCTCGTGGACGGCGATGTGGTCGGGGGCGCTGATGGCCCCGGGGGTCAGTGCCGCCCCTCAGCCCACGCCGCGCGTTTCGAGCGCGGTCGAATACCGCTGGTCGTCCTGCACACCAACGGACCACGCCGACCCACCGGCCTCTGCTGCACGCCGAGGTCAGACCACACCAGCCACGCAGAGGTCATCTCAGTTGCAGATGTCGTTCTTTCCTGCTGATCCTGTGCGCCCGGGGAATGAGGAGGACGGCGTGGGATTGATTCTGTTCGATCGTCCGGACGGCGGCGGTGGTGAGCTCTCGGCTGCCGAGTGCGCCACGATCCTGCCTCGGCTGGACGCGATCACGGCCTAGTGGCGGCACCAGGCCGACGACCCTCTCCTTCGACAGCACACCGATGACGCTCGGCAGTTGGCGGTCGTCCTGCGTCTATGCGTCGAAAAGGACGTCGGACTTCTCTTTCTTTGACGCCAAGAAGTTCAGAAGCTGTGTCAGAACCGGTGATCTGTGACGGTCTGTGACTCGTGGACCGGTCGGTGGAGCCGGGCGCCGCATGTTGGGTGGGGGCCGGACTCGGCCATGCTGGCCCGACTGACCCTCTCCGGACAGCTTCAGGACACCGGCGTCCAGCTCGAACTGCTCACCGGCCAACTCACCGCAGCGCTGAGATCAGCCTTCTGGCATTGCCTGCTTGGGACCGTTGCCGGTGTGGCCCTTGTCGCGGGCGTAGATGACGGTCGCCTTTCCGCCGCCGGAAGTGCGGCAGTCCATCTCGAACAACGAGCCCATCGCCGCCCCCAAGGTCGTGACGACACCGTAGGAGACACCCGCCAGAAACACGCCCTAGAGGCAATGCCGTTGCTTTTACCGTGGGCGTAGGCTGGTTGGCAGTGGGTCCCCGGGGGTGGTTGGTGTGGCTGCGAGTGCGTCTGACTTATCGGGTCTTGGTCTTCTGACCTGGGTGTATCCGCCGGGGTTGGTGGACCGGGTG